>CAZEDO010000063.1:18680-21789 GCA_964511085.1 uncultured Lentimicrobiaceae bacterium | reverse complement strand
ATGAACGGAATACGCTTTATGATCAGTCAAAAAGCAAAAAAACGATTTCAACAGTACTCATGTATACCGTCGGGGCAGTCTGGCTTGGGAATATAATCTGGACTGCTGTTTATCCCAATAAGACAAAGCCTGAGAAAAATAGTATATCCCTTGGGGCAGGCTGGAATGAACGGTTTGGAATGGCAGAATTATCTGTAAAATGTAATTTTTAAGTACAAAGTACAAATTAAAGTTTGCTTTAATTGATAATTATGGCTCTTAGGATAAATAATATGATGATTATGAGAAGGGTTTTGACAATGACAATAATCCTATGTTGTTCATATTCTGGATTTTCGCAGGAGATTGTAATCAAGGATTTCCATTATCGGTTAGTATCAACAGAATTGTCACCAAAACAAGCCATTCAGCAGGCCCGCAAAGAAGCCCTTACTGCATGTGTTCAGGAAAACCTTGGAACTGAGGTGATGAATCTTACCCGCCTGGAAAAACAGGAAAAAGATAAGAAATACTCTGAAAAATTCAATGATTTCACCCAACAGATCAGCAATGGATATGTGAGGCGATATGTTATGAAAGATACAAGTTCGGTTTATGACAATAAAACGCTTTCACTTGAAACAAGCGTAACGATGGATATCACGCTCTATAAACCTGAAAATGATAATTCAGTGGGATTATATGCATCAAGCGATAAATCAACATATAAAAATGAGGAATCGGCTCAGATTACATATTCAGTCAAAAGCCCGGCATTCTTTTATCTTCTGGATCTGACTTTTAACAATGAATTTTGTCTGCTTCATGAATCCAAAGAGCCTGTTGCTGATAATAAAGTCGTAGTATTTCCAAAAAAAAATATGTCTTTTGAACTTTCCATGGCCAAAGAGGATAAAAGCGACTTTGAATTTGGCAGTTTTGTAATTATCGCCTCTGTGAGACCTATTAATTTCGGAGTCCCGGCCGCTGATATTAATCATAGCAACTGCTCTTATCTGAAATTCGACAAGTTCTTTTCTGTCATTTCAGGAGTTAAAAAAGATTGTAGCATTAAGTATTTACCTTACTGTATTGAATAAACCAAACTAAATCTCAAAACATGAAAACTAAGACGATATTATTTATCATGGCATTATTGCCCATCTTCGCTTTTGCGCAATACGATAAGATGCTCGAAACAATGGATGACGAAATGGAAACCCTTGAAAATGGAAAGCTGGTTCTTCGTTTTATCAATGCCGAGAATGGAAATCCGGTCGAAGCTGCTACAGTTAATATAGAGGGAATCGGTAAGTATATTTCTGATATGCAAGGAAAAGTATTTATTGATACTGTTTCTGATAAAACGTATTCCTTTCATTTTATAAAAGATGGTTTTATACCTGCAACCTATAATTTTGAGGTTATTACCGGAACAATCTTTTTCAACCGGTTCTCCGTTTCACCGGTTATTGACTTTGGGGCTCTTCGCGTGGTTCTAGATTGGGGTAAGAGTCCGGCTGATTTGGATATTCATCTTGTGAGGGAAGGAGGTTATCACATCTCCTACCAGAACATGCATCTGGCGAACGACGGAACAGCAAAGCTGGACAGGGACGACCTGAAAGGGTTTGGCCCTGAAACCATTACCGTGAAAGCTATTGATAATAATGCCACTTACTCCTGCTATGTTAAGAACTTTTCAGATAAAGACTCTCCCAACTCAAGAGCGCTTTCTAAATCCAGAGCTAATATTAAAGTATACGGGAATAACCAACTCCTGAAAACTTATACTATTAAACCCGATCAGAAGGGAACAACATGGATGGTATTTGGCATCGTGAATGGGAAGATTACGGATAAAGATGAGGTTGGAAATGCTTACTAATATCTTAAGTGAATTGTCATCTGAAGCTAACTGCCTTTTCAAAATATTTGATGCAACATTGGTTATAGATCTCATTTTGTTAACCTTAAACACGAATATACAGAGGTGCATAAGTAATATAAAGCTGCAGCGTAACTTTTGAGGAATCATAAAGTGAGTATGCAGTAAAAACCTCAAATATCAGAACATTAATAACTACTTCAATAAACAAATTATCTAATAGTTAATTCAAAATAATCAATAAATATGGGCAAGTCATTTTTAATATTCCTGTTTTTTGTATTCTCTTTTGATTGTTATTCACAACAAGTTCAAAATGTTGATTTTACGGTGAAAGATGATTTTATAATTGTGACATATGATCTGTCTGGTTGTCCATCTAAAGAGTTGTACGATATTAAATTAAAAGTAATTAGTGACTATAATATGATTGACCCAATCTCTGTCACCGGCGATATAAAAAGGGTTTCCTGTGGAAATGATAAAAGAATGGTTTGGAATGTTTTGAATGACAAAGCAGAACTAAAAGGGAAAATTCAAATTGAACTTGAGATATCCCATACTTATTCAACAAAAATAGTTGGTGGTCCTTCAAATGCTTTCTTGTCTATGTTATTACCAGGGCTAGGGGATGTTTTTGTGAATAAAACAAGCAAATCATGGTATTATACATCATTATTTTATTTGGGAGCAGGCTACTATGCTTACTTATATAAGGTTCAATCAGATAAATTCTATAATGTGTACTATAATGCTACCAATCAATATGAAAAGGAGGCAGCATATAAAAGTGCAAATGATAATTATCAAAGATTTCAGATTTTTTTAGGAGTAGCCGGTGTTATATGGCTTGCAGATGTAATTCATGTTACAGTTCGAGGATCTAAAAACAGGAGAATTCAATTAGACTCATACACCCTTAATAGACCTAAAGTAAATCTATATTTTGCAGGGTCACCAAAAAACTTTCAAATTTGTTTAGTAAAAAAATTCTAGTAAGCATGAAAATTTCAAACTCACACATATTTTTCTTTATCTATTTAACTGCTCTGTTTCTAACTGGATGTAAAAAGCTAGAAAGGGATAATCCTTTAGATCTCAATAGTAGTAATTCAGAGACGGTTGTTAATTTCAGTAGATTTGTTGTGAGTGAAGACAATAATTATGACCAACAGATCAACAAAGGCGAATCCATTAAATTGCAAATATATCTGAAAAATAACGGGACAAGTACCGCAAACA
>CAZEDO010000063.1:3046-18580 GCA_964511085.1 uncultured Lentimicrobiaceae bacterium | reverse complement strand
GTTATATTTCAGCACTTACTCCAACAACAGCGACAGGATACTATCAGAATGGGAACAGTTATTATGATTACATTGAATCAGGAAAAGAAGGCTTTAACGAATACTCAGACCTTAGCTTTAATGTTTCCAGCAATACCCCTGTAGGCACAGTAATTACATTTAATATATCAATAACAGATGAGGCTAATAATACATGGTCAGACAGTTTTACAATAACGGTTGTAGGAACTGGAGCCTCATTAGGATTTAGCAGATTTGATGTGAGGGAGGACAATAATGATGATCAACAGATCAACAAAGGTGAATCCATTAAATTGCAAATATATCTGAAAAATAACGGGACAAGTACCGCAAACAATGTGAAAGGCACTATTTCATGTGCCAGCAGTTATATTTCAGCACTTACTCCAACAACAGCGACAGGATACTATCAGAATGGGAATAGCTATTATGATTACATTGAATCGGGAAAAGAAGGCTTTAATGCGTACTCATACCTTAACTTTAATGTTTCCAGTTCGACACCAACAGGTTCTATAATTTCTTTTAGTTTGTTAATTACCGATGAATCAAATAACTCATGGTCAGATACATTCACAATAACTGTTTATTAATATGAAAATGAAATATACACTCGCATTGTTCTTATTAATTGCGACACAGGCATTCAGCCAAACAAACAAAAGTTCAGTTAAGGAAGTTTATATTTCTAAAATTCCAAAGCCAACGGCACCTGCATATTTAATAGTATCAGCTATTAATTTCAGCGATAGACATGGCAATAACAATCAACTTTTAGATGCTAATGAGAATGCTGAAATTAAATTTACATTATCAAACAAAGGGAAAGGAGATGCATATAACCTCGTAGCGAAAATAAATGAAACGAACCAGGTAAAGGGAATTGAGTATCAAAATGAAAAAATTATAGGCAATTTACAAGCAGGGAAAGATTTGATATTAAGTATCCCTATAGCTGGTTCTATGCAGTTAGAATCCGGTAAAGCCGAATTCGAGATTTTAGTTAAGGAAGGGAATGACTTTGATGCTGACCTTTTTAGAATCTCTTTTAATGCTCAAAAGTTTAAAAATCCAGATGTTGCTATTGCCGACTCTAAATTTACTGCCGATGAGGAAGGAATGATAAAACTTGGGCACCCGGTTTCATTAAACATTGTTGTACAAAATAAAGGACAAGGAAATGCCTCAGATATTATTGTAAGTTTTATTAACCCCCCTAATGTTTTCCCCGCAAATGAGTCTACTTTTACGATCAATACATTAAAACCAAATGAAACTAGAAATATTTCTTACGAATTTTTTGCCAATAAAAAATATTCTGGCTCTGATATACCCATAAACGTTATTATATCTGAAAGTTATAAGAAATATGGCGAGAATAAAACATTAACTGTTTCTCTGGTACAAACTTTATCTAAAACCCAACAGATAGATGTAAATACACAGTATGAAAAACCCGTTGCAATTGATATTATTTCATTAACATCAGATGTTGACAAAAACATCCCGGTTAACGATATTTATGATGAAAATAAATTTGCATTGATTATTGGAAATGAAGACTATTCTAATTTTCAAGAGGGAATTTCAACTGAAATGAATGTGGAATTTGCCAGAAATGATGCTTTAATATTTAAAGAATATTGTCTTAAAACATTTGGAGTACCCGAAAAAAATATCACTTGCCTCTTGAATGCAACCTCGGGAAAAACATCACAAGCAATAGATAAATTAAGCAAATTAATTCAGGCTACGAATGGTATCGCAAATGTGATTGTCTATTATGCCGGTCATGGATTGCCTGATGAAACAACAAAAGAACCCTATATAATTCCTGTTGATGTAAGCGGCAGTAATATTTCAACTGCAATAAAACTTTCATCATTCTATCAAAAACTTACCGAGTACCCTTCACAGCAGATAACTGTTTTTCTGGATGCCTGTTTCAGCGGAGGTGGTCGTGAGGCAGGGCTATTAGCTGCAAGAAGTGTTAAAATAACACCAAAGAATGGTAATCTGAAAGGAAATATTGTTGTTTTTACAGCTAGTTCCGGAGAAGAGTCCTCTTTGCCTTGGAAAGATAAACAACATGGTATGTTTACATATTTCGTTTTAAAGAAATTTCAAGAAACTAAAGGAAATGTATCTTTTTTGGAACTGAGTACTTTTATAAAAGACAAAGTTGCAATTGAATCTTTGCGAACCAATAGTAAAAACCAAACCCCACAAGTTCTTTTTAGTCCAGAGGAAACAGAGAACTGGGGCAAATTAAGGCTTAAATAAAATATTAAGAAAACCTTCCCGGTTGCCTTTGGCTATGTCAGTTTTTGCGCGGTTCAAGCTCCAGCCCATGCATCGTTCATATCTATCTTCTTATAATGCTGAGAACCTCCCACCACGCACCTTTAGTATTCGGCAAAAGAGTGCCCGTAAAGTAGGCGGTCAGCCAGGTCATGAAGGAAAAGAATTGGAAATGACCCAGACACCTGATGAGATTATCGGACATCGCTCGTGTTTTTGCCCTGAATATTATAAAGATTTGAACAACCAGCCATATGAACTATTTAAGGACAAAGATCAGCGAAGGTGGTTTACATTGCTTGCTTGACCAACTGGCATCTAATGGTTCTGACGCATATGAACTAGTCCTGCAAAGGGTTTTGAATAGCAGTATTATTGGCACTGACGAAACTGGCATCAAGGTCAATGGGAAGAAGCATTGGTTTTGGACATGGCCAAAATAATCACGCTACATTTATTACTGCCTTTGCTAATAGGGAATCTCTACGATTGACAAACATGTAGCCAACGTATCAAGTGACACTATTCTTGTACATGATTGCTGGAAAGCACATTTTCAGATCACTGTGGGTAAGTGCCAATTGTGCACGGCTCCTCAGGAACGAGAAACCATATACCTTGAGAAGCTTTATAAAACAACCTGGCCGGGTAGATTCCGTACCATGCTGGAACAAGCCCAAAAAACTTAAAAGACATTTTATCTCTGCCGATTATTATTGCCCTAACAAAGTAAGGGACTACCTTGAAAGGGAGTTGGTTATTTTGTCGGCAGAACGGTTGAATCCAAAACATGAGGAACTGGTCACTTTCCAATAGCGGGTAATATAGTACCTTGGCAATATCTTTCCATTCGTTTCCAATCCAGATGTCGCACCTGATAATAGTGGCTCAGAAAGGGTAATCCGAAATGTCAAGGTGAAGCAGAAAATATCCGGACAGTTTAAAAGATTTGATGCTGCTGAAAATTTTTTCATTTTGAAATCCATTATTGATGCTGCCTTAAATAATGGACAGAATGTGTTACTTGCCTTAAACATTTTTGCCGAATATAAAAGAAACTGATTAGTTGCGATACGGCTAGTAATTCACTTTTCTACCTTGTTTCTATATTAAGCAGCATTGGTTACATTTTGGGAATTGCGGACTTTTAATACCTTTACCTCCTTTATCAATTTAAATATGCTGAATGCTCATTATGAAAAAAGTTTTTGTATTTGCTTTTTTTCTTTTAATTACAATTGCATTGAATGCGCAGGAAATCGGGGTAAAATCTTTCAGAGCCCTCGCCAATGATCTCGATGCCCGCGCCTATTATCCAAAAGAAGATCGGAATGGAGAAAAGGCTGCACTAGTTAAAATAGTGACTACTGAAACGGGGTTTGAATTTGATGCAGGATCCATTGGTATAGTAGCTTCAATGCAAAAGACAGGTGAAATTTGGCTTTATGTTCCACGCGGATCTAAGGCACTTACCATCAAGCATCAAAGGTTCACATTGCTGCGTAATTATGCCTATCCCCAATCTATTGAAGCAGGAGAGGTGTATGAGATGGTACTCGTGACCGGAAAGGTCATAACCACCATCGAGGAACCAACCATCGAAACACAATGGCTCATTATCACCACCGACCCTGCCGGTGCCGATGTGTATATCAATGATCAACCCGCAGGGAAAACCCCTTACCAAAATGAACTCCCAACAGGAAAATACACATGGCGAGTATCTAAAGAACTATACATCAACGAAGCCGGAGTCGCCGAATTGATTAGTGGTGCTGAAAAACAGGTAATGAACATGAAAATGAAACCCAACTTTGGAACGTTGATTATCACTTCTATACCTGAAAGTGGAGCTAACGTTAGCCTCAATGGAATTAGTACAGGGCAGGTAACACCTTGTACAATTAAAATGGTTCCTCCGGGCGATCATTCCATCTCTCTAAGCCGGGAAATGTATGAAACTATTACCCAAAAAGTTTCTTTAGTAGTAGGAGAAATCAAACAATTAGAAGTGAAGATCAATCCCATTTTTGCTGAAGTTTCAGTAACTTCGGAACCCAAGGCTGACATTTATGTTAATGGCCAGTTTAAAAACAACGCCTCCTGGCAAGGCCGTCTCAATCCCGGAATTTATACTTTTGAGGCTAAATTAGACAAATACATCTCTTCTACTGAGAAACAAGCAGTGATCGTTGGTCAGCCATTGAATATTATTCTAAAGCCTACCCCAAGGACTGGAAACCTTAAGATAATGACCACTCCAATCGAAGTAAACATTAGAATTAATGACAAAGAGATGGGGAAAACGCCAATAACATTAAAAAATCAACTGATTGGAGACTATACAGTAGAACTATCAATGCACGACTATGTCACGACATACGAAAAATCAACCATCACAGAAGGCCAGACTGCTCAAATAAACACTATAATGCAAAAGAAAAAGAACGAGGAAATAATCGAAATGCCAGTCAAGCCAATAATCTCTTCAACAGAACTCACCAAAGTGCTTATCCACACCGATCTTGGAGATATCACCGTAGCCTTGTACAACGAAACTCCTAAACACCGCGACAATTTCATCAAACTTGCCAAATCGGGGTTCTATAATGGCTCTGTTTTTCACCGTGTAATTAAGGATTTTATGGTTCAGGGTGGCGGAGCAGCTGGTGGAGCGCAAGATGCAGGATATAAAATTCCTGCTGAAATTAATCCCAGATTTTTTCACAAAAAAGGAGCTCTTGCTGCTGCACGCCAGGGCGATCAGGTGAACCCAAAAAGAGAGTCCTCCGGCTCGCAGTTTTATTTAGTGCAAGGAAAAAAATTGACCGATGCCGAATTGGACCAATTTTCAGCACAAACCGGCAAAAAACTCACACCGGAACAGCGGAATATTTATAAAACTATTGGTGGTACACCCCATCTTGATGGCGATTACACTGTGTTTGGCGAAGTAATTGACGGACTAGGAGTTATTGATAAAATTGCAGCAGTTGCTACCGGCCCTGGTGACAAACCAGTGAAGGATCTAAAGATGACCATGAAAGTACTTTAAACCGAAAACGTATTGTAATCAATTCTGTTTCCCTTTAAGCTGATTATAACCGACTTTTTTTCCGAACTTTGCAAACCTGTCTTCCAAAAGGACAGGTTTTGCTTTTAATCCAATGCTATGAAAGAGAAGATTCGCCAGTTACTCGATGAAGTTAAATCATATTCGCCTGCAGATGCCGAACAATTAGAGCAATTCCGGATTCGTTTTATGGCCCGCAAAGGATTGGTTGGAGAACTATTCGACAAGTTTAAAGAAGTTGCCGCTGCTGATCGTAAAGAGATGGGCTTACTCATTAACCAGCTAAAAATTGCTGTTCAGGAAAAACTGAATCATTATAAAACCCTTTTTGATCAAACAGGTGCTGCAACAGATGATTCTGTAGATCTTACCAGACCTGCAAATAAAGTGGACTTAGGAACCCGTCACCCACTCTCGGTTGTGCGGAGCGAAATGATCCGCATATTTTCGCGATTAGGTTTTACTGTTAAAGAAGGTCCTGAAATTGAAGACGACTGGCATAATTTTTCAGCGCTCAATTTCCCGCCAGAACACCCTGCCCGCGATATGCAGGATACTTTTTTTATTGCAAAAAATCCGGATATCGCTCTTCGTACACATACATCATCCGTGCAGGTTCGGGTAATGGAAACAACCAAACCACCAATTCGTGCAATATTTCCTGGAAGAGTATACAGGAATGAGGCTATTTCCGCAAGGGCACATTGCTTCTTTCACCAGATTGAAGGGCTGTATATTGACCACGATGTCTCTTTTGCTGATTTGAAGCAGACTTTGCTCTATTTTGCACGTGAAATGTTCTCGCCGGAAACCCAGATCAGGCTTAGGCCATCCTATTTCCCTTTTACTGAACCTTCTGCTGAAATGGATATTTCCTGTAACTTATGTGGTGGAAAAGGCTGTGGTTTCTGCAAATATACCGGTTGGGTAGAAATTCTCGGTTGCGGCATGGTTGACCCGAATGTTCTCGAAAATTGTGGCATCGACAGCAAGGAATACACCGGGTTTGCTTTTGGGATTGGCATCGAACGCATTACTAACCTGCGGTTCCAGGTAAAAGATCTGCGGATGTTTTCCGAAAATGACCTGCGGTTCCTCAATCAGTTTGAAGGCGCATTTTAATCGGTTACCAGAAGAAAGGAATTAGTCTCTTCGTAGTTTTACGGTAAGCATCATATTCAGGAAATCTCTTTACCAAAAGGGTTTCCTCATATTCCAGTTTTGTTATCAGACATAAGGTCAGTAAAATTCCTATCCCAAGTTTCATAGGTGAAAAATCGCCGGCTACCAAAGCTGATGCGATTAATATTACCGAAGTGTACATTGGGTGACGAATATACCGGTAAGGTCCTCTGATTACCATTTTCGAATTAGTAACTGGCCTCGGCAGGACATGAAAATTTCCGAATTTCACAACCAATATAGCATAACCTCCCAATGCTAAACCAAGCAATGCTACTATAAGATATGCCTCTGACAAAGCTCTAAAATGAGTTGTGACAGCAATAAGAATGATTCCGCTAAACTGACCTGTTACAAGTGCATATTCAAGAAACTTGTTTTCCTTGCCTGTTAATTTGTTAAGCATAACTTAGCTTGAGCATATTGGTTTTTCCCGAAACATAAATCGGCGAACTGGCCACATTAATTAACAAATCTCCTTCGCAAACAAATCCGTCCGTGAGTAATATCAGCCTGATATCTTCGAGCGTGCGGTCGATACTGGTAAAATTATCGTAATAGAATGGTGTAATCCCCCATACCAGGTTAAGGATGCGAAGTAATTGCCTGTCGTTAGAAAAAATGAATACCCGGGCTCCTGGCCTCTGGCTCGAAATTTTAAATGCCGAATAACCAGTATGCGTCATAGCAATAATTGCCTTTGCATGGGATTGTTTGGATATTTCGCAAGCTGAAACAAGGACAACATCAGAGATATACCGATCATCATTAAGTTCAGCGTGGCTGTGATGATGATTGTAAATCTCCGGGTATGATTCTGCTTCAGTTATAATTTTTTTCATTGTTTGAACTACTTCCACAGGGAATTGCCCAACAGAAGTTTCACCACTTAACATAAGGGCATCGGCCCCGTCAACCACGGAATTAGCAACATCGCTAACTTCGGCCCGCGTAGGGCGAATGTTGGATATCATTCCTTCCATCATCTGGGTGGCGATGATGATAGGTTTAGATGCAGCAAGGCACTTGTCGACCAGTGTCTTTTGTATTAATGGCAGGCGTTCGAGCGGCAACTCCACGCCCAGATCTCCACGGGCAACCATAATCCCGTCGGCTTCGGCTATAATCTCATCAATTGCTGCCACAGCCTGTGGCTTTTCAATTTTTGCAATGATGCGCAATTCGGCTGATTCATTAAACTCCTTAATTTTTTTTCGCAACTGCCGGATATCATCTGCGGATCGAACAAAGGACAAGCCTATCCATTGAATATTCTGATGAACTACAAATTCAAGATCTATCAGATCCTTTTCAGTTAATGATGGTAATGAAACAGCTGTATCGGGGAGGTTCATTCCTTTTCGGGAACTAAGCACGCCACCATGAACAACAGTTGCTAAAACCTCGTCCTGCAAATTAGTAGATTCAATTTTAAGCATCAGTTTACCATCATCAAGAAGGACGAATTCCCCGGGCTTCACATCTTTAGGAAAGCCTCTATATGAAGTATAAAGCCGGGTGGCATCAGAAATGGTTTCTACAGTAGTTATTGTTAGTTTTTCGCCATCAATAAGTGTGACTTCTCCATCTTTCACTTCCCCAATCCTTATTTTTGGTCCCTGTAAATCAGCAAGTATTGCAACGTTAAGATCAAGTTCGCGATTCAGGATTTCTATATCTGCGATAATCGACTCAATATCCTGGTGTTTCCCGTGCGAAAAATTTAACCTGAACACATCAACGCCCGCTATCATTAAGTTTCGCAGCATCACTCTGGTAGAACAGGCCGGGCCAACTGTGGCAACTATCTTTGTTTTCATGGAAAAATCGTTTGATTTTATATTTTACAGATCATCTGAAATATCCTCATTTCGAATGAATCCTTTTGAGTTTTTCTTCAACTGGATTTCATGCAATTCCAGGTCGGATATCAATATATCCACATTTACTATTTTTACCTGATCAATAGAAAAGGCAGTAAGAACATTAGGTAAGGTTTTAATGAGTTCCACAAGTTTATCTTCTGTTTCATTACCTCCTGCTCCTTTGACCAGCAGAAAAAAATCAGATTGTCTATATTGTCCAAACATCAATCCATCGCTCCCGGCATTGGACAATAAAAAATATGTTAGAAGTGTATCGGAATCTGTGCTGGTGTAGCAGGAATACTCTGACATTCCCAGAGTTCGAGGATTATATACCGGCAGATCGTCAACCTTTTCCAGAGCAAGGCTCAAGGTTTTATTGATTTCATATACAAGCCGGTAATCGCGCAGGTGATAGGAAATACCAATGAAAGCATCCAGGTGTTCAAAATCAGTTCCGAGTTTTGCGCGCCTGGGCATATAGGATTTTTTAAGTCTGGATAAATTTACAAATTATCCGTTCATGCGCAGAATTAGTTTTTAGAATTCCAATTTGAAATATTTCAGGAACGAAATCTCATTTTTGATCGGGAATGATTGCTTCCATAGCTTTCATGGCAGCTGATTGTTCGGCTCCTTTGATTGAAAAATCCTGTCCACGACCAGCCATTTTTCCATTAACCAGCGCATCAACAACATATTGCTTACTATAGCCACTCCCCACTTCCCCAATAATAACAAAACCAACAGTTTTTTTCTCTCTCTGGCCCCATTCAATAAACTTGCTTTTAAAGTTGGTGTCGGTAATAATAAGGTTATCCAAATCGTAGTGAAACCTTATTACATGGTTAATAATGATATTCCGCGAAAAATTGTATCCTTTATCCATATACAGAGCACCAACGAATGCTTCAAAAGCGTCGCCATTCATAGATCTGTAAACATTACCCGATTCAGTATTGACTTGAATCAGTCTTCCAATCCCCAATTTCTGGGATAGCTTATTCAGTTGAACACGGCTAACAATTTTAGAACGCATTTCGGTGAGAAAACCTTCGTCCTTGTAAGGAAATAGCTTGAAAAGATGTTCAGCAACAATGGCTCCAAGGATGGCATCACCGAGGTATTCGAGACGTTCGTTACTGATGCGGGAACCGTTGACGAGTTCAATAGCTACCGATTTGTGCCTGAAAGCTAATTTATACAATGAAATGTTCCCGGGGTAATATCCGAAAATATTCCTGATGGCTGTATAAAGATCCTTGTCGCCAGAAAACATTGCCCGAAGGGGCTTCATTCTGAAATGACCAAACAAGGTTACTGAATAAATTTCTTGAAAATAACAGAGGCATTATGGCCGCCGAAACCAAAAGTGTTGCTAAGTGCCACATTTATCGTGCGCTTTGCTGCCTTGTTGAATATCAGATCAACATTGGGGTTTATCTCGGGATCGTCAGTAAAATGGTTGATGGTGGGAGGAACAATATCGTTCTTCACAGCCAGAATTGAAGCAATAGCCTCAACGGCACCTGCGGCACCAAGAAGGTGGCCTGTCATAGATTTGGTTGAGTTAACAGCAATTTTTGGTGCATGATCCCCGAACAAGGCCACAATAGCGTTAATTTCCGCAATATCACCAAGAGGAGTAGATGTTCCGTGTGTATTAATATGATCAATATCTGATAGTTGCATTTCGGCATCTTCCACGGCATTTTTCATCGCGTTGCGGGCGCCAAGGCCTTCAGGATGAGGAGCTGTCATGTGATATGCATCAGCTGAAAGACCGCCACCGGCAACTTCGCAGTAAATTTTTGCGCCACGGGCAAGCGCATGTTCAAGTTCTTCAAAAATCAGGGCTGCAGCGCCTTCGCCTAAAACAAAGCCATCACGATCAACATCGAATGGACGGGACGCCGACTTAGGATCGTCATTTCGGGTAGAAATGGCATGAAGTGCATTAAATCCACCCACGCCGGCTTCATTTACGGCAGCTTCTGAACCACCGGTAACAAAAACGTTGGCTTTGCCGAGCCTTATGTAATTGTATGAATCAATCAATGAGTTGGCAGAGGAGGCGCATGCCGAAACGGTGGCAAAATTTGGACCTCTGAATCCGTATTTTATGGAAATATGACCCGCTGTTATATCAGCAATCATTTTCGGGATAAAAAACGGACTAAAACGTGGAGTTCCATCGCCTTTGACAAAAGCCGAAACTTCTTCGTAAAAAGTTAGAATGCCTCCAATACCTGAAGCCCATATAACACCAACACGATCAAGATCGACCTTGGTGATATCAAGCCCTGAATCAAGAACAGCCTGATCAGCTGCAACAATACCATACTGAGCGTAAGGATCGTACTTTCTGGCTTCTTTACGGTCGAAGTAAGTCAGGGTGTCAAAATTTTTAACTTCACAGGCAAACTGTGTCTTGAACTTTGCCGTATCAAAATGAGTGATAGGCGCAGCACCACTGACTCCAATTAACAGGTTATTCCAGTATTCATCAACTGAATTGCCAATTGGAGTCAGCGCACCAAGACCAGTTACAACTACTCGTTTTAACTTCATTTAATCGTGCTATGCTTATTTTGTATTGTTCTCGATGTAGGCAATAGCCTCGCTAACGGTACCAATTTTTTCAGCCTGATCATCGGGAATAGCAATGTTGAATTCTTTTTCGAATTCCATGATCAGTTCAACGGTATCCAGAGAATCGGCACCCAAATCGTTAGTGAAACTTGCGTCGTTGGTTACTTCGTTCTCGTCAACACCCAGCTTATCAATGATGATAGCTTTTACTCTTGTTGCAATATCAGACATGTTTTTTTGCTTTTTTTGGATTTAGGGTGCAAAGAAAGAACTTTTACGCATACAATTCACAAAATGGATAATTTATTTTGCTTGTAAAGAATCTAATTAATTGATAATCAGTTATTAGCAAAAACTACTGCATCAAGATTTTTCCGTTGATCCACTCCTGCACATTAAAATATCCATCAAACTACTTATATTCTGCTAATGAACGGATTAGATCGAAAACAATTATTAAAGGTTATAAACAATTATTCGACAATCAATTTTCCTGAACAAATAGATTGACCATTTTTGTTAACCAACCGTAAGAGGTATATTCCATTTTGCAAACCTTCGCGGGTTATTTTAAGCCCGTTTGCCGGAATGTTTTCTACCCTTTGTACTTCGCTGCCTATCTGGTTGTATAAAATAAGAGAAATACCATTAATCATTTGTGGTGCTTGCATTGTAACCAGGGCAGAGGTATGCATAGGATTTGGATAGATCCATAAAGCAGTTTTAGTGTATCCTTCATCATAGTGCGGTATTCCTACGGAAATACTGTTTGGCTCACCTGGGGTTCCATGAGGTGCATATGAAGCTCTCCAGCTTTGGGCAAGCGCATTGTCCATTCCTGGGTTAATAAGTTCGAGCGTTGGTCCTAAACCATCCGCGTCAGTTGGCCACGGCGCCGCATCATCATAATGCACTGTATCTATAAGCAATTCATGTTGATTGTATAAGCGCAGTAACTCACTGCTACCGCTGAACCCAAAACCTAAAGGCCCAAGAAATTTATTAACTCCAGGGAACTTGCTCCGGAATAATGCCGTATCGGCGCAAAGAACAAGGTAATCATAGGTTTGCATTATAGTTCCCTGAGGAAATGCATAAGCATGAAGGTCAACCTCATCCTTAAAAACCCAGTTTGTAATATCTACCGGATAAGGTTGTGGATTATACAATTCCACCCAGTCGCCGGGATCAAAGTCGGGGCTGGAGTTATAATTAATTTCATTGATCACTAATGTATCGTCCTTAATTTTTGGTATAAAAATGGCAGTGATAGCATCTCCCTGCGCTAAGCGCAAGCTTACTTCGATAGCTGTATCGGAGGGGCTTACAACATGGTGGTTCAGTTCCCAATGATCGAATTTAAAACCAGGATTAATATCAATTGCTTTTAAGGCGATATCTATGCCTCCATAATAACTTCCTTGCCAGGGATATGAATTCAGCACAATCGAATTCAGTTTTATTTTGCCACTAACCGGAGGATTCACATTTACACTAATCTGGTAGGGGCCGGTAAGGTTGTAACAACTGTTAAGTCCTGTTGTCACTGATTGATAGCGCACATTAATAAAGTCTCTTATTTTTTGAATATTGTGTCGCCATTGCTGCAATGAACCACCCCACCGGAGAGCATGTTTTGGAATTTCAGGTTCAATCATTGCAGCCATACTGTCGAGAAGGTTGATCATATAAGCTGGTTTAAAACCAGTATTCAGAAGATCGACATAACGATTAATATAGTATTGCCTGAACCCCGGATTATTAAGCAATCTATTCAATATTACAACATGGCCTTCCGGATCCTGTGTTATGTCTTCCTGAAAACAAGGCGTTGCAGTTGGCAATTGAGAAGGTATTCCTGTATAGTTTATATAATGATTAAACACAGCATCCTCGTCCCAAAGGATGTATCCCCAACGTTTATGAAGACCTGTAGAATCCATGCCGCGCCACCAGCCAACATTCCAGTTGATCCAGTCGGAACATACCACGTACGAATTAATGATCATATAATCAGCCAGGCTGGTCGGGTCATACTGACTTGCTACATAATCATAGTTCGCCTGATTGCTCATGCTATGAGTTGTGATATAGGTGTACAAGTCGTGGTAATCGTCGATAGACTGCTGGCCGCCATACTCGGCCCAGGTTCCGCCCCACAGAAGGTTAAACTGAAGGTGATATTTATCCTGTCCGTAATAGTATTCAGTATAATCGGCATCATCATCTTTTTCGCGGATAGAATATACGCCCCAATATTGCCCATTGGCATAAACAATACAGCGTGCTGAACGGCGCCAGTCCAGATTCTGTCCAATCAGTTCTGATAGAGTCATTGTGTAATCATCGCGGATATGGGCACTCGAATCGATACCCGGATAATTATCATCACCGGAAGCACGAAGAATTACACGCTGAAACTCAGTCCGGTCGCTTGTTTTAAAGAATTTCCCTTTTAAGGCATAACTATAACCACATTCGTCGCGGGTGATTAAATCAATGCTACGCTGGTCGTTAGCCCAGGAGTCCTGCCCATGCTTGCCTATCTGGCCCCAGGCGGTGGTTGTCCGCACATTATCTGTACTAAAATATTCGTATGAACCAATGGGCATAAGGCTGGCATCGCCGTTGAGCAGATTTATTAGGTCGGCAGCTGAAACCGAAAAAATAGGCAGAGTGTGGCTCACATTTATAAAATATGTATTAAACTCTGTCAGGCTCGGTAAAACTGCTGCATTTGTGCTAAAAGCCCTGGCCTTTATAACTTTTGTGGTTGTCACATTAATTGGAGCAGAATAAATTGTGGATGTAGCTGTTGGTTCCGTTCCGTCAGTAGTGTAACGTATGGTTGAGCCAGGTTCTGTGCAGGTGATGGTAACCTGAAAAGAAGAAGTATAGAAGCCGGCCGCTTTATCCATAACAGGCCTATCGGCATACTTGCTGTAAGATTGAGCAGTATTGTTTGAAGTGCCAAAAGTTGGTGTCACGAAAATGCCCCATGTTGGATCTCCGTTGGTTATACGACCGCGCGAATGATCTTCACGTGTAATTTGCAGAAGATGCTGCTCTATTATCTGACCGGAAGGATCAGCCAGCAAAATTGATTCAGTTGCTTCTTTTGTTTGCGTAAGTTTGAAATTGGTATGGATGCTGGAAAACCCTTGTTCGTCGCGGCCCGACAACCATATCTTCTTAAAACCATGGGCAGCTATAGTTGTATTTAATATGAATTTCCACTTGGTTGGCTTTGTCGTGTCATCGCTTAAATAATAATCTTTCAGATCAACAACTGCATCTGATGTATTATAAAGTTCAAGCCAATCGGGAAATTCCCCGTAGTTATCAGGATAGCTGTCGAGGTTGGAAACTGAGTATTCGTTGATGACAACCTGCGACCATAAAGGGTTTTGCTGCACGATCCATGCAAAAAGAACGATGGCAACATAGGGTAGATATCTTTTCATAACTGAACGAGGTTAAGAGCGTTTTATAGTTGAATACTTAATAAAGGATTCAGTAAAATTATAAAGAAATCGGCTTATTCAACCATTGTATGATCACAGAAATCAATTATTCTTATCCTCCTTTGGAATGGCTTTTTCTCTCTAATGGAATTTTAGTTACTTTGCAGAAGAATTCAATTGCTATGGCACATCGAATTGCAGTTTTCGCTTCCGGCAATGGAAGCAATTTTCAGCGCCTAGCTGATTATTTTGCCGGAAATGATGCCGTAGAAATTGCCGCCCTCTATTGTAACAGGCCGGATGCATTTGCTCTGGAGCGCGCTACTAGGCTCGGGATTGGAGCTGTTGTTTTTAACAGAAACCAATTTTATACTACTGTTGATATCTTAAATGATTTACATTCCCGCCATATCGACTGGATTGTTCTTGCCGGATTTCTATGGTTAGTACCGGAAAATATACTGCATGCCTACAAAAATCGAATTGTGAACATCCACCCTGCTCTGTTGCCAAAATACGGGGGAAAGGGAATGTATGGCAAGCGAGTTCACGAAACAGTTGTTGCTTTGGGCGATACTGAAAGCGGCATTACTATTCATTTCGTAAATGAGCATTACGATGAAGGGCAGATTGTTTTTCAGGCAAGATGCCCGGTATTGCCAGGTGATACAGCCGAAGATGTTGCACTTAAGATCCATGAGCTTGAGTACGAGCATTTCCCAAGGGTGATTGAAGAATTGCTGACAAAGAAATAGCCCCGCCTGATTTCTCAAACGGGGCAATACTGTTAATATGGAATACCTGAAATATTCCTAAAGCCAGATAATTATTTTACTACAGTCAAGGCTTTTGTTGTTGCGTCGAGGATTGGCTGGATTGAAATTTCACGGCCAACGGCACCTTTCATCCACACCTGAGGAATTAAGCGCCCCTGTTCGTATATACGCTCAACCTCAGCTGCAAAAGGCTTTCCTGTGAGTTGACCTTCAATCTGGAAATCGATAAGATGGCCAACCGGATAGTTTGAAAGATAAAG
>CAZEDO010000063.1:1852-2946 GCA_964511085.1 uncultured Lentimicrobiaceae bacterium | reverse complement strand
GTGAATGCCGTGTTGGGAACTCCATTCAGCATGTAATAATCAATATTCTGAAGATCCATTGTTTGCTCCACATTGTGGCCGAATTCATGAACAGCAATATTATAGCCTTTGTAATTCATACCATTATCAGCTATGCGTGTGCGTAATCTTGCTTTGTCCGATTTCATAGATGCACCGGCAGCATGACCTGATCCGCGTGCCGGATCAACCTGCACTTTTAAAGCAATTTCCTTTGCCCGTTCGGGAGTCCACCCAAGTTTTACAAGGATATTTGGCATGTCTTTTTCAAATGCTGCTGCATTTGGATAGAGTTTGCTTGTTTTCCCGTTAAGCATTTCTTCAGATAGGGTGCCGCGAGCCTTAAAACCATCATACCAGATATCGAATGGTTCAAGATTCCGTCCCAAACGTTTACTAATAAGACCAGCAACCTGCTTCACCTGGGGTGAAGTGATAAATTCAACAAACAATTTCTCAACATCTTCCTGCGGAATTTCCATTCCCAGTTCAAAAGCACGGCTGATGTATGTCGGGTAACCAGGATAAAAAGGATCAACCGCTTTTTCAGCATGAAAATTATTCAGCAAATGCTGATAACGGGTATCTGGTTCTGCCGTTGCAGCCACTTCTTTTCCATCCTTGTAAACCTTATTTGTTTCGGGGTTCCAGGTTACTTTGTCGTTATTTATCACTTCCTGCGGAATGGATTGGTCGATGATGTGTTTCATCACAGTATAAATCATCTTCTGTTTTACCAGGCCGCCAGGTGTAGCATAGTTTGATTTCAGCTCGTCGCGGATGCCCCAGTGGGTTATAAGTTTCATGTCAGCCGGGAATAAGGTCTTTCCGTCTTTATCTACCAGTTTACCCATTACAATGTTGTAACTCGAAATATAGGAATCCGCATTGCTTAAAGATTCTGAAATTTTAAGCAACAATTCAGCCGGAACGCGGGATGTGAACATGTCGCCCATGCGGGCATAAGCCCATTGTTTACGCGACCAAGCTGTGCCCTGTTCTGTTTTTTCTTTAAGGGAATAAAACGGGAAATTCAGGATGGTTACAAATGCAACTTTATTCTGAAAGAAATCATC
>CAZEDO010000063.1:0-1752 GCA_964511085.1 uncultured Lentimicrobiaceae bacterium | reverse complement strand
AGGATTAGTAGCTGTTATAACCGGAAATTTCTTCAAGAGGCTTACGTATTTTTGCTCTCAGAGGATAACCTTCAGGCGGATAACCAACGCTGATCATCAGTCCCACAGTCTTTTCAGCCGGAATATTCAGGATTCCCTTCACTTTCTTTTCGTCAAACCAGCCTAGCATACACGTATCCAGCCCCTCTTCAGTAGCTTGCAGACAGAAATGCTCCGCAGCAATACCAATATCTACAAGTTGCCAATCGCGCTTTTTAACAGCCATAGCAACACGGGTAATCAGTTTGGGTTTATCAATAACTATCACTACCAGAACAGGTGCTTGCATAGTAAATCTATTGAAGGCAACAATATCCGAAAAGGTTGCCCGGGCTAATTGTGTCCGGATAGGTTCCTCATCCACCAGGATAAACTTCCATGGTTGGGCGTTGTTAGCCGACGGAGCAAGCCTGACTGCCTCCATACATCGGTTTAGCAATTCATGGCTAACTTTTGCTTCCGAATATTTACGGACGCTCTGCCGTTTTGATAGTAATTCTATAAAATTCAAACTGATTAATTTTATTTGATATATACTACAAAAAGAATAGATTGCCGCTAATTTGCTAATTTTTAATGCGTTATAGCTAAATTAACGCTCACTCACCTGATAAGGAACAAAGGTAATAAGACCGTAGAATTATAGATCTGACTAAACTGATAATAATTCTAAAAAAACCATCACCCTTATGTTACAATAAAAGCGAAAAGGCCGGTAAACTATTGGTTTACTGGCCTTAACATATAAAACTCATGGAGCAGAAAGGTGAAGCGAAAGGAGAAGGATGGATGGCTTTCTCTTGGCTTATACAGCGAGTGATTGGTTGCACAAGAGTTAATTGACCATTGGGCAAGATTGTAACAAAGATAAGCAATTGGGGGCTGTTTTAGTTGGTTAGGGGCAAGGTTTATCATGGTTTGATGAATCCTGGTTGTACGATCAAGACTATTTTTTATTTGAGAAGATACAATACAGCACAATTTGTGTAAATTGCAGCGTTTAAGCCCAGTCTCGTTAACTAAAGTTTCCCTACAACTCCTCGGTACCATCTTCTCTTCATCCATTGTGTCATAATTTCAAACTGCATAATTTTTTCAACAATAAATTCTGCATATTATGAAAAGAAAACCTTCATCAAGAATCCTCCATATAGCCATAATGGGAGTGCTAATAATGCTTTCAAACAGTTGTAAGAAAGATAAGGAAAGCAATCCAAGTAATCCTGAAAATCCAACAAACGGTAAAACTACCGCAGTATTTAATCCAAACAAAACATATGGAACCCTGACTGACCAAGATGGTAATGTTTATAAAACCATTCAAATTGGTTCACAAATTTGGATGGCCGAAAATTTGCGCACCACCAAATACCGCGACGGCTCTGTCATACCCGAAGTAACAGACAATACGGCATGGCGGAATTTAAGCACCGATGCTTACTGTAACTACAATAACACAAAAAATAGTGATACCATTGCCACTTACGGAAGGTTGTACAATTGGTATGCAGTTTCCGACAGCCGCAACATAGCCCCAACGGGCTGGCATGTAGCCTCTGATGCCGAATGGACAATTTTAACTGATTATTTGGGAGGAGATAGTATTGCTGGTGGCAAAATGAAAGAAACCGATACAACTCATTGGTGCAACCCAAACACCGGCGCAACCAACGAAAGCGGTTTTACTGCTTTGCCTTCTGGCCTCCGCGCCAG
>CAZEDO010000062.1:0-21931 GCA_964511085.1 uncultured Lentimicrobiaceae bacterium | reverse complement strand
CACTTGTTATATAATGCCAAATATAGTCAAAATGAGGTCAGAAACAACAATTATTTTTTAATAAATTAGTATTGAATCAATAATTATTTATAATCTCCAATCTGGATTTCATTGTTGCAGAAGCTGTATTCGTGGCTTTGGGAGTTGGAGCAAACAATAAATATACGTTCGGAGCTATTGCTGCCAACTAATTGCTGATACCATTCCACGCCCTGTTTGTCGAGGTTAGAAGCAGGTTCGTCCAGCAATACTATTTTAGTGTCGCTCAGGATTGCCAAAGCCAGTTTAACACGCTGTTTCATTCCCGAGGAGAAATACCTGATTGGTTTGTTTTGAACCCTGGAAAGGCCAGTGATTTCAATTATCTGGCTATCGTTCATCTTATCGCGGAAGGGTTTGAATTTCCGGTGAAATTCCAGGATTTCCGCCAGGGTGAATTCTTCAATTAATTCCAGGTAAGGAGCACTTATTGAAACATGGCGGTATAGCAGTTCCTGTGATATTTCACTTGCTCCGTCGGTAAAATTAATCTTGCCGGAAGTAGGAAGCAGGTTGCCTGCCACAATCTGCATAAGGGTAGATTTTCCTGATCCGTTAGCACCAAGGATCACATATGCATTTCCACTTTCAAAAGTGTAATTAACTTCCCTGAAAATCCACTCGTAGTTGAACTTCTTACTTATCTTTTCGAGATTTATTCGCATAATTTAAAGTACGCGGGAGTATCCTTTCATAATACCACGGCTGGATTTGGAAGTGAACGAAAGGATTTCGTCGCGTTCGAAAGTCGCAGGCATTGTGGCTTCGATGAGTTCAAGAGCCTGGGATACATTTAACCCTTTCAGATAGATATAGCGGTAGATGTCCTGAATTTCATTTATCTTTTCGGAAGTAAATCCGCGCCTGCGTAAACCTATTGAGTTAATCCCAACAAAGGAAAGCGGCTCACGCGCTGCCTTTGTGTATGGAGGAACATCTTTACGTACAAGAGAACCTCCTGAAACCATGGAATGTTGCCCGATATTTACAAACTGGTGAACGGCAGATAGTCCGCCAACTATTGCCCAGTCATCAATATTTATATGACCTGCAAGGGTGCATCCGTTGGCAAGGATGCAATTATTGCCGATTGTACAGTCGTGTGCAACATGCACATAAGCCATCAGCAGGTTGTTGTTGCCAACTACAGTTTCCAAATTGGCTTTGGTACCGCGGTTGATGGTCACAAATTCCCGGATTGTATTATTGTCGCCAATGCGCACCAAAGTTTCTTCCCCGTTGTATTTCAGATCTTGCGGAATAGCAGCGATAACGGCACCTGGGAATATTTTGCAATTTTTCCCGATACGGGCTCCTTCCATTATGGTAACATTGGAGCCAATCCAGGTTCCGTCGCCGATTTCGACATTTTTCTCGATATTCACGAAAGGCTCAATAACTACATTTTTAGCAAGTTTGGCCTGTGGATGGACGTAAGCTAAGGGTTGATTCATTATTTTGTGGTTTTTTTTGCGATCTGAGCCATAAGTTCAGCCTCTGAAACTATTTTATTTCCAACATAAGCGATACCTTTCATGTGGCAGATACCCCTTCGGAAAGGCGATATCAGTTCGAGAACGAAAATAAGGGTATCACCAGGTACTACTTTATGCCTGAAGCGCACATTTTCCATCTTCAGGAAGTAAGTGATGTAATTTTCGGGATCGGGTACAGTGCTCAGGACAAATATACCGCCGGTCTGGGCCATAGCTTCAACCTGCAATACTCCGGGCATAACAGGTTCATCAGGAAAGTGTCCAACAAAAAAGCCTTCGTTCATTGTCACATTTTTCAATCCAATCACATGATGGTCACTAATTTCAAGTATTTTATCAACGAAGAGGAATGGTGGCCGGTGAGGCAATATTTTTTTGATATCGTTTATATCGTATATCGGTGTTTTATTTACATCCACAATGGGTGCATGATCTGTGCTCTGACTATTGCGGATATGCTGTTTGATCAGGCGGGCAAAATTTGTATTGGCAAGGTGTCCTGGCCGTGTGGCTATAACATGTCCTTTTATGCGCATGCCAATAAGTGCAAGGTCGCCTATTACGTCCAGAAGTTTATGGCGGGCTGGTTCGTTAGGATAACGAAGCTCTACGTTATTTAACATTCCTTCTTTTAACACCTGTATTTTGGGCTTGCCAAAGTACTTTGCAAGGCGGTCAAGTTCATCCTGGGAAACAATACGATCGACAAAAACAATAGCATTGCTGAGATCGCCACCTTTTATCAGGTCGTTTTGAATAAGGTATTCAAGTTCGTGAAGAAAAACGAAAGTGCGGCAATCAGCAACATCGTTAGCAAAACTTTGCAGTTTATCAATTGATGCGTATTCTGTTCCTAAAACTTGTGTTTCGTAGTCAATCATTACGGACACCCTGAATTCTTTATCCGGAACTATCAACATTTCTACCCGGCGTTCCTGATCGATATAGTCGATATTACTCTTCAGTTCAAAATAAACTCTGTCGGCATCTTGTTCAACAACACCAGCTTTTTGGATAGCTTCAACATAAAAACGTGAGCTGCCATCCAGTATAGGGGTTTCAACACAATCAAGCTCAATCAGGACATTGTCAATGTCCATTCCGATTACAGCAGCAAGTGTATGCTCAATAGTGCTGATCCGGACACCATTCTTCTCGATAGTAGTACCACGTGAAGTATCAACTACCAGATCGGCATCAGCTTCTACTATGGGGCTTCCTTCGATATCGGTACGGCAAAATTTGATACCATGGTTTACCGGGGCAGGCTTAAAAGTGAGAGTAACGGTTTGTCCGGTATGCAACCCTGCCCCCGAAACGCTTGAAGGTGATTTTATTGTTTTTTGTTTGTCAGCCATATTTAATAGGTAAAGATATTGAGATTGTGACAAAAATGAATTTGTTTGATTTCAGAGGGTCAATCTTTCTTCTGGTGATGAAGCAGTTGTTTTTCCAGTGAATCGATCTTATCATTTAATTTCTGAAGGTTCCGGAAGTGGATATATGATTTCCTATAACGCTCTATGTCAAATGCAGGCGATCCCATAACAGTGGAACCAGCTTTAATGTTACTTGATCCTATTCCCGATTGGGCAGCAACTTTTACATTATCAGCAATTGTGATATGGCCAGCTATACCAACCTGCCCGGCGATGATGCAATTCCGCCCGATTTTTGCAGAACCGGCAATGCCGGTTTGCGCAGCTATAATTGTGTTTTCGCCAATTTCAGCATTGTGCCCAACCTGTATAAGGTTATCGAGTTTAACGCCCTTCCGGATAATTGTAGAACCAAGAGTAGCCCTGTCGATAGTGGTGTTAGCACCAATTTCCACGTTGTCCTCAATTATTACATTTCCGATCTGAGCTATCTTTTTATAATCGTTTTCTTGCTGTGGTGCAAAGCCAAATCCGTCGCTGCCAACAACTACTCCTGCATGGAAAGTGCAATTGCAGCCGACTTGGGTTTCAGAATATATTTTCACACCAGGAAACAAAGTAGTGTTATCACCTATTGATGAATTTTCGCCAATGTAAACTTGCGGATATATTTTCGAATTATCACCAATCCGGGCATTATCGCCAATAAAGGCGAACTCGCCTATATATAGATTTTTTCCCAGAGTTGCCGATGGAGCAATGTATGCTTTATCAGATATGCCTGTCTTGTTAAGATGAACTTCATTATAAATTTCCAAAAGACGGGCAAAAGCTGAATATGCATCAGGAACCCGGATAATCGTAGCTAATACTGATTGTTCAGCTTCAAAATCATCATTAACGAGAACTATTGACGAAGAAGTAGTATATACAAATGCTGTATATTTAGGATTGGCAAGGAAACTGAGGGCTCCTTTTTCGCCTTCCTCAATTTTAGCTAATTTCCACACTTTTACTTCCGGGTCGCCATCCAGCTTTCCCTGTAACAATTGCGTAATTTCAGCTGCTGTAAATTCCATGTTGATATCTTAACTCTTGAAGATTTTGTTGATAGGGCAGCCACCCGTTGAGGCTTTGAATTCTGCAAAAGTATTCAATTATTTAATAAGTCTTCCTTCATACTTCCTTCAATTCCTGCCTGATTTAGCCTGAAAAGCTCATTACCATTGAATATGATCAATTTAAAGGTCTTCAAATTTCTTGGGAAAGCAAAGGAAATGCTTTGAAACAGGGACTGAAAGCACAGCAATGTTCAATTGGTCAGAAGCCTCAGCAATGTCTGATATACACCCGCTCTTGTCCATTATGTTGATTTTGTCACTTTCCGGGTTATAAGCATTATTGGTAATTATATCGTTTATCACAAAGTAGCCGGCATCTTCAATGGGAATATGGAATTCTTTGCTGATAGCTGACTTCAAATCTGCTATCCTGTTTTCATCGAAAGGTTCATCCTGCAACACAATACGGAACAAATGGCGGTTTACCAGTCCATTACTTAATGTTGACAATACAGTATCCGGATGAGAAGCCCAGATTTTTATTGATGTGAAAATGTCATTATCATCAAGCAGAGCGAAACTATCCAATATACCAGGTTCCTTTTCAAATTGCGGTAAAGTAACTTCATTCTGAAGGAAGAAGCTGAAGGCTGGCGTTGCAAAAAGTTTTTCGCCCTGTTTTGTAAGATAACGGGCCCTTTTCAGCAGGTTTATAAGCATATATTCAGCTGCAACAACAGTTTTGTGATAGTACACCTGCCAATACATCAAGCGGCGTGCAACGATAAAATTTTCTATTGAATAAATGCCTTTGGCTTCTACGGCGAGTGAATCGTCAACAACGGTAAGCATCTTGATGATCCGGTCGGTACTTATTACACCTTCACTTACTCCGGTAAAAAAGCTGTCGCGGGTTAGGTAATCAAGGCGATCCATATCAAGTTGTCCTGACACCATCTGGTGAAGGAATTTCTTATGATAGCGATCCGTGAATATCTCTATACAAGTATTGAGCTGCCCGTTAAATTGCCGGTTGATGCTATTCATGAATAAATTTGAAAGCTCTTCGTGGTGTATTTCAGTCACAAGGCAATTTTCCAGGGCATGCGAAAAAGGACCATGCCCAATATCATGTAATAATATAGCTAGAATAACGCCTTCTGCTTCTTCAGATGTGATATGGAATCCTTTGGACCGGAGTGTGTCAATTGATTGCTGCATGAGGTGCATTGCCCCAAGTGCATGATGAAAACGGGTGTGCAAAGCCCCCGGATAGACCAGATGAGTAAGACCAAGTTGTCGGATCCTTCGCAGGCGCTGAACCCAGGGATGTTCAACTACTTCAAAACTTAGTTCGTTGGGGATTGTTATAAACCCATAAACCGGGTCGTTGAAGATTTTTCTCTTGTTTTGCAAACGAGGATTCATGATTTAAGTTAAATTTGTATAAATGATCAGCAAATACGTTTAGGTTGCACAATAAAATCTCTACTGCGGCATTAATGTGAATATATCTCAGCTTATAGTCTGTAACAAACAAATGTAACAATTTACAAAGCTTTAACGCTGATACAAACACTTGAAAACGCAAAACTATGGAAAAAGTAACAATACTATGGGCAGATGATGAGATCGACCTGCTGAAACCGCATATTCTGTTCCTGCGCGAGAAGGGATACGATGTATACACTACCAACAATGGCGGAGAAGCTATAGATATACTTAAAACACGTCCTTTTGATATCGTTTTTCTTGATGAGCAAATGCCGGGCCTTTCCGGGATAGAAACTTTGGGGCTTATTAAAAACAGTTTCCCGAACCTGCCTGTAGTGATGATAACCAAGAGTGAAGAAGAATCCATTATGGAGGATGCTATCGGGACAAATATTTCGGATTACCTGATTAAACCGGTGAATCCCAAGCAGATATTGCTAAGTCTCAAGAAAAATCTTGAGAATAAGAAACTAATCAGTGAAAAAACAACATTTGCATACCAGCAGCAGTTCCGGCAGTTAGGTTTGGAGATAACAAACAACCTCAATTTTGAAGAATGGACTGATATTTATAAAAAGTTAGTTTATTGGGAACTTGAACTCGAAAAGTCGCACGACGAAGGCATTATTGAAGTTCTTAAAATGCAGAAGGAAGAAGCCAACCAGGTGTTCTCGCGTTTTGTTGAGAACAATTATATCGACTGGGTCAACGGGCGTTCAAAGATGAAGCCGGTGCAATCCCAGACTCTCATGAAGGATAAGGTTTTTCCTTTGCTTGATGAAAGCCATTCCCTTTGCATGATCCTGGTCGATAACCTCCGTTATGACCAATGGAAAGTGTTGCAGCCAATCTTAGAAGAGTACTATCGCGTTGAGAAAGATGAGTTGTACTACAGCATTCTGCCTTCAACAACACAATATGCCCGCAATGCAATATTTTCGGGACTTATGCCGACAGAAATAGAGAAGAAATATCCGAACTACTGGGTAAATGAAGATGAGGAAGGAACAAAAAATCAGTTCGAAGGCGAACTTCTTGGGGAACAACTAAAGAGGTTCAACAGGGATATAAAGTATTCCTACACAAAAGTACTTAGCCTTGGAGCAGGTCGCAAACTGGTTGAGAACCTGCCGAACCTGATGCTAAATAAATTTAACGTGATAGTTTATAATTTTGTAGATATGCTATCGCATGCCCGCACCGAAATGGAGGTTATCCGCGAATTGGCTGATGATGAACCTGCTTATCGTTCGCTCACACTTTCCTGGTTCGAGCATTCGCCTTTGTTTGATATTATTAAGTTCCTGGCTGAAAAGAAGGTGAACATTGTTATCACAACCGATCATGGTTCAGTACGTGTGAATAATCCGGTGAAGGTTATCGGCGATAAAAATACAAATACAAATCTGCGTTATAAAACAGGGAAGAGCCTTAACTACAATAAGAAGGAGGTATTTGAAGTGCGGAATCCTGCTGATATTTTCCTGCCAAGGGGTAATGTAAGTTCTTCATATGTTTTCTGCAGGCGGGCCGATTTTTTCGCCTATCCAAATAACTACAATTATTATGTGAATTACTACCGCAACACGTTCCAGCATGGAGGCCTTTCTATGGAAGAAATGATGGTGCCGGTTGCCTATCTTAAAGCGAAGTAGCCTATGCACCAAACGATCATTTGCCATTCCCCGGAAGATATGGAGCCTGCTGCCAAAAGCCTTCTACAGGCTTTTCCTGCGGGACGTATGTTTGCGCTTTATGGTCGCATGGGTGCTGGTAAAACAACATTTATTAAAGCTATCTGCCATCAACTTGGGGTTACAGATATTGTGAACAGTCCTACATTTTCTATCGTCAATGAATATAGCACAGCAAGCGGTAAAAATATTTTTCACTTCGATTTATACCGTCTCAAAAACACGAATGAGTTATTAGATATAGGTTACGAAGAATACTTCTACAGCGGTTCTTATTGCTTGCTCGAATGGCCCGAGAAAATTGAAGAACTTTTACCGGAAGAGTGTGTCAGAGTGAAAATTGAAGAAGATGATTACGATAAGAGCCGGATTATTTCCTTTTGATTACTGTTGATAATGATTAATTTTACAGTCTGTTGGAAGAAGGATGATAATAGGCTAAGACTATGAGGCTGATAGACTATTAGCTTATATTTACTTGTGATTTATGATTATCGTTATTATTATTTACTGATCTGAACTGTCAGCCTAACAGCCAAACAGTCTAACAGTCTAACAGTCTAACAGTTTAACAGCCCAAAAACATCATCATGGATCAGATGCAGAATGGCTTTTCCGATTTCCTTGCTTCGGGGCATTACAGGGTGCAGGAGGAAACACTCGAAGTGTCCAAAGAAAAGAGGAATCTTACAATTGGTATTCCGCACGAGAGTGCACACCTTGAAAATCGCGTTTCGCTTGTTCCTGATGCAGTGGGTTTACTTGTGCAGAATGGTCACAGGGTTATCGTTGAAACCAATGCAGGGAAAGCGGCACATTTTCCCGATTCAGAATTCAGCAGCCTCGGGGGTGAAATTGTTTATAAACCACAGGAAGTATTCAAAGCTGATGTAATCCTTAAAGTTGCTCCACCAACTATTGACGAGATAGAGATGATGGGCACCAGGCAGACAATTCTTTCCTCACTTAATATTCCAGGTCTCACCGATGAATATTTTAAACGCCTGATTGCAAAAAAAGTTACTGCCTTGTCATTTGAATATATCAGGGATAAAGACGGTACATTCCCTGTAATACGTGCTATGAGCGAAATAGCTGGCAATACATCTATCCTGCTTGCTGCCGATTATATGAGCGATTGCGAATT
Organism: uncultured Lentimicrobiaceae bacterium; assembly: GCA_964511085.1. Lineage (GTDB taxonomy): Bacteria > Bacteroidota > Bacteroidia > Bacteroidales > DASVHX01 > DASVHX01. The sequence goes on along the minus strand of CAZEDO010000062.1, from coordinate 13,621 downwards.
TGGCCGTGGAAAGATGCTTGGTGGCTTCTCAGGCATTTCGCCAACGGAGGTCGTAATTCTTGGAGCAGGTACAGTTGGAGAGTATGCAGCAAGAGCTGCAATTGGCATGGGCGCTTTTGTGAAGGTTTTCGACAATTCAATCTATAAACTCCGGCGATTGCAAAATAACCTTAATGCCCGGATTTACACTTCGATATTACAACCCAGGGTTTTACTAAAATCACTTATAAATGCCGATGTGGTGATTGGAGCAGTTCATTCGTCCAGCGGACGGACGCCTTGCCTGGTATCGGAAGATATGGTGAGGCAGATGAAACCCGGTGCTGTTATCATTGATGTGAGTATTGATCAGGGTGGTTGTTTCGAAACTTCGCATGTTACCGACCATAAGAACCCGGTTTACCAGGTTATGGGAGTGACGCATTATTGTGTTCCTAATATTGCTTCAAAAGTGCCGCATACTGCTTCATTTGCCCTAAGTAACTTTCTGGCGCCAATCATGCTTAAAGTAGGAGAGGAGGGAGGAATGGATGAGTTGTTGCGCACCGATTACGGTGTTCGCCATGGCACTTATCTTTTCAATGGAATATTAACCAACCGCTACCTGAGCGATCATTTTCGCCTGCCATATCAGGATTTGAATCTGCTGATGGCGGCTTTCCACTAAAAAGTTTGGAGTGCCTTGAGTTTGGAGTGTTACTCCGATTTTAAAATTATTTTTCCTGCTACACCCTTGCCTGTTGGGAAAACAACAATATAAGATCCTGCCGGTGCTTTATTTCCACGATTATCTCTGCCATCCCATGTTACAGATGACCATCCTTCTGTATCAGCAATCGCTTTTAAAGTGCCGACACATTGTCCGTTCAAGTGAAAGATTTTAATCCAGTTATCAGCAGATATGGATTTAAAGCGGAGCGAAACATGGTCTTTAAAAGGATTAGGGGAAACAACCAAATTATCGCCTGTCAGCGATTGGTCTATACTACCAAATGGTATATCTACAAATGAACGGCAAATGACCCAGTGTCCGTTCCTGAATGATTCCCAGTAAAGTTGATAGCGAATTACAGAAAAACTATGCCAGGTAAGGCTTATTGAGGGATTAATATCTTCGCCTGCATAATTGGATATGTTTACAATATTATCCGGATCGGCATAGAACCAGTTATATACAGCAAATACTTCAGTATTTCCTAAAGAATCACTCGTAAAGGCTATACTCATATTCTCCATCGCATCAACTCCAATAAGTATTTCCCACAGTGCAGGTGACAAGTAACTATAGCTTGACGAGTGATGATTGATTATTACAGGCGGTATTTCGCTAAAATCAGCAAAACATAAACCCCATTTATCCGACCCATATTCACGTTTTTGAAAAGCTAAAGAGTTGGTGTAAATCATATTATCAAGATTTCCCTGGGCTGTGAGCCTCACGGCGTCTCCGTTTAGTTCAACAGAATCTATATTCTGGATTAGAATTGAACCGGACTGATATACAACGTCAGCAAATTTCAGGTAGGAATTTAATCCATCGTTTTTAAGCCAGGCAATATTAAAACCAGCTTCGAAAAAAGCAGGAGAATAAGAACCGTTGTTATCAACCAGAACAGGTGTGCCATAGGTGTGAGATGCCGCATCCAATACTGACAGCAATATTTTTCCTTCATTCTCCCATGACACTATGTAAGCATATGCTCCGATTTGAAGGTTAACGTCAATACCGGGTGCATCTGTTAAAATAAATGGTTCGGAGAAAGTCCCGCTAATGTAATGTTTGATGTATTTAATATCCGTACTGTTCCCTTCATTCGTTTCATAAAACAGGTAAAAATCTGAGTTATCGGAAAAACCTCCGGTCTTTAATATTACAGGATTTGTAAAAAGTGTCATCGGCTGGGAAAGAACTACCTGGATATCAGATAATACAGTATCATAGATATTCCTCATGCAGATTTCGGATGTATTGTCATCTACATGACGTTCCCAGAATAGAAGGTCCTGCGGATATTCGGATTGGAAGATTGTTGCGTTCAGATTGTCAACTGATGAATCAGTGACGGCCTGCGCTGTGGACCAACCTGGATATTGTGCATTTCCGTCCGGAGGGAAAAGAAATGACAAAAAACATAAGCAAGCTAATGTTACCTGGTAATGCGTAAATGTTTTCATGTTACAGGATTTTTGTTTTAGTCAAATATACACATTTTCAGGATATTTCATTTGAAAATTGGCAGAAAAAAGAAAGCACCCTATCGGATGCTTTCAAATCAATCAATCATAAACCAAGTTAACCAAACTTGAGTATTATTCACGTGGAGGTATTGAAATACGTTTGCCATTTTCGAATGACACTACAAACGCATCAGCAAAACCCATTTTGATCATTATTTCGCGGAAAGTGTGTGCTTCTAAATAAGTGCCGAAATTTCCGGCAGTATATTTGTATAGTCCATTTTCTTCGTAATACTGAATATCCTTGAGGTTGACGAATTCCGAGGAATTCAAAGGAATAAACCTGCTCAGGGTATAGAGCTGAACCCTGTAAGTTATTCCTTCGGTCTTCGGTATTATATTATCCTTTGATCGTTTATCCTCTGTTTTGCTTTTTATTCCGTTACGATCAGCAGGTTTTGTCTCTGTAGCCAGCGCATCGGCATCTGTTTTTGGTTTATCCTCAATGCAGTCGATAAAGAAGTCCTTGTCCAACATGCTAACAGCTATCTCATCACCGGGATTGAGTTTGCTCATGTCGAATCTGGGGGTGGTGTATGGAGCGTTGAACTCGGTAACAGTAAATTCGGTTCGGCGGTTAGCCTGGTGTTCGGCAGGAGAGCAGTCAACACCATCGGAACAACGGTTTGTAAGTCTGGATTCGCCATATCCTTTTGCTGTTAACCGGGATGGCTCAATCCCTTTTTGAACAAGATATTTTACAACCGATTCGGCGCGTTTTTGTGTAAGCTTCATATTGTATTGAACAGTTCCACGGCAGTCAGTATGCGATGCCAGTTCAATGCTTATAGGATTTTCTTTCATGATCTTCACCAGCTTGTCGAGTTCCAGCGCGGCATCGGGACGGATATTCCACTTGTCGAAATCGTAGTAAATAATCTCGAGTTTAAACACCTTGTTCAGTTCGAGTTTATTGAGCAGCAGATCGTGCGGTGCAGTCAGTCGGGTTGCAGTATCCGAAGCTATTGGAAAGTGGAGGCAATCGGAAATATAGTTTGGGAGAATGGCCTTGGTCACATAAATGCCGCTTTTGTCAACAGCTGTTTTGTAAAAACCATCAGCGTTCGTACGAAGTACTTTTACTTTTCCTGTTTTAGTATTGAGCAGGCATACTGTTGCTTCTCCTGCGGGCGACAACGAATTTTTATCCCTCACATATCCGGAAATAAAAAATGGCTCCTTTTCCTGTTTTACCTTTTTTGAATCAAGATTTGGTATCTCCAGCAGGCGTTTGCAGGCATAAATATCATCGCTGCCAATACCCCCTGGCCGGTTGCTGCTAAAATATCCATGATCATCACTGGCGTCGAGAACCAGGCTAAAGTCGTCATATGATGAATTAATCGGCTTCAGCATGTTGGTTGGCTTTTGCCAGCGGCCATTTATTTTGTTTGATACAAATACATCCAATCCGCCATATCCTGGCAATCCATTGGAGGCAAAATACAAAGTAGAGTCGTTAAGAATAAAAGGGAAAGCTTCATTTCCAAAGGTGTTCACTTCATTTCCGAGATTTACAGGGGCTCCCCATTTGCCATTTTTCCAGGTGCAGAACCAGATGTCCGATGCTCCAAATCCACCAGGCATGTCGGAAGAGAAAAAAATTGTTTTGGCATCCGGGCTTAGGCTGGGATGTGTAACAGAATAGTCTTCGCTGTTCAGGAAAAACGGTTTTACTTCGGACCAACCGCTTCCTTCGGCTTTTGCAAAGAAAATCTTCAGCAGATGGCTTTTGATATTATCCTTTGCTTCTGTGGGATCATTGTAAGTCCTTGTAAAGTAAATAGTTTTATAGTCCCGCGAAAAACAAGCCGGCCCATCATGATATGTCTGATTAAAATTTTTCGAAAATGAATTTGCTTCATTCATTACACCAAAAGGGTCTTCTGTATTCTCTTTTTTCGAGAAGTAGAGGTCAAGATAATTGCTGTTAGTCCAACCAGCAGTTTTTTCAATATTTTTTTGCACTCTGTCGGAAGTTATAACAATGCCATCTTTGTAGAAGGCAGGCCCAAAATCCGACCATTTAGAATTCAGTGATGTTATATTCCTGATCTCAAAACAGGGGGGAAGGCTATCCCATTTTTGTGTATGCTCACAAGCTGAAATGTATGCATTTCCACGTGGATCCCCCGGAATAAGCTGGCTATATTTGAGGAATGCATTCTTCGCATTCATGTAATCACCTTTGCTTTGAAGAGCCTGCCCGTAATACAGATAATTTACGGGATCAACATTGTTGAGTTGGACTGTTTTTTCATACCATATACTTGCCAGTTCAACATTATTTGTCAAACGGTAACAATCGGCCAAACGGGTGATTGCTTCATCGTTCCGAACAGGATCTTTCTCCCTTTTTACTGCTTTAATGTACAAGGGAATAGCTTCTGCATAGCGGTAAAGTTGGAATAGTGTATTGGCTTTGTTCAACTGAGCATGGGATAAAGGGAGAAAAGCCACCATGATGAGCAGAATCAGTATAGCGCGTAATGTCTTCATTCCTGGATTGTTTATTTTGTTAATGTAATCATTTATCCCCGATGGGAATAAGCTAAAATCTTATTTATTCACCAGTGCTATATTTACATGCTTGCCATTATCGAACATAACAACAAATGCGCCCTCATAGCCATCTTCAATCATAATGTCGCGGTATGCACGGGCTTCATTGTAGGTGTTAAAAACCCCGGCAGTATATTTGTTCAATCCACCTTCCTCGTATCGCTGAACATCCTCGAGGTGCGCAAATTCTACTGAGTTTAGAGGTTTAAATGCGGTAAGGGCGTACAATTGAACCTTGTAAGTAATTCCACTCGTTTCCGATTTAAGTTCACTTTTAACAGCATTTTCTGCGGTTTTCTCTTTCTTCAATAAAGGATTTGCTCCGGTTGTTGTTTCAGGTTTACTTTCCTTAGTTTCTTTTAGTGCTTCAGTCGGGGTCTTTTTAGGTTCTGTAACTGATGAAGGTTTAGTATCAGAAGGTGTTGTTGCATTAGGAGGCTGAGTTTTTACAGTCGCATTGATGTTTTCTGATTTAGTATTAATTGGTTCAGTCTTGGTTGGCTCGCTTGATAGTCCATTCTGTAAGCAGTTAATGAAGAAATCTTTGTCGAACATATAAGCAGGAATCTCATCTCCGGCAATAAATTTGCTAATATCGAACCTGGACCAGGCATCGGGTGTGTTAAGCTCCGTTACTCTGAATTCGGTACGGCGGTTAGCCTGATGCTCGGCAGGGGAGCAGTGAACACCATCGGAGCAATGGTTTGTTAAGAATGATTCGCCAAATCCTTTAGCAGCGATCCGTTTGGGGTCTATGCCTTGCAAAACTATATAACGGACAACCGATTCTGCCCGTTTTTGTGAGAGGTCGAGATTGTATTCATTACTACCCCTAGAGTCAGTATGAGATGCAAGTTCGATACTTACCGGGTTTTCTTTCATCACCTGTACAAGTTTGTCAAGTTCAACTTCTGCATCTGGACGGATATACCATTTAGCAAAATCGAAATAGATATTTTCTATCTCAAGATTCATGTTGTTAAATTTGAACACTTTGTTTAGTGCCAGTTGGTCCAGCAGCAAATCGCGTGGTATTTTAGCCTTATGTGCTGTGTCGTCAGCTGCTAATTCAAAGCTAAGACAATCGGCCAGATATTTGTCTCCCATTCCTTTAGCTAAATAGAGAATGCCTTTTTCAACAGGTGATTTAAAGAGGCCATTGGCATCAGTCCTGAGTACTTTTGCTTTGCCTTTTACTGTATTCAGCAGAAAAACAATACTTCCGGGAATTGGCGTCATAGTCTGTTTGTCCTTTACAAATCCTGAAATAGTTGCAGTATCAGCCTTTGATAAAACTGAAAAGAGAAGGTTAGATTTTAGTTTCGCATTGCTGTCCATCCGCTTGCATGCATATATATCGTCATCGCCAAATCCTCCGGGCCGGTTGGAACTAAAGAATCCCTTTTTTCCATGCGCGTCGAGCACGAGCGAAAAGTCGTCGTAAGAGGAGTTGAGCGGAAGCCCTAAGTTCTCGGGGTTCGACCAGATTCCTTTAGCAAGCGAGGAGCAGAAAATATCAAGCCCGCCAAATCCTGGCCATCCGTCAGAAGCAAAATAAAGTTTATCGCCATTGATGCTTGGGAACATTTCATTCCCAAAGGAATTCACCTTGTTGCCAAGGTTTTTAGGCTGGCTCCACATGTCATTTTTCCATACACAGCTGTAGATATCTGTACCGCCAAATCCTCCGGGCATGTCGGAAATAAAATAAAGAGTATTACCATCAGGAGAAAGTGAAGGTTGCCCTACCGAGAATGCATCTGAATTAAGAAAGAATGGTTCTGCTTTCGACCATGTGCCATTTTTCTGTGCCCAGTAAATCTTCAGTTTGTCGTTACGAAAGTTGCCAGTTTCCTTATTATTAGATGCTTTTCCGGACCGGGAGAAAAATAAGAGGCTATCGTGCCTGGCAAAAGTTGCTGGTCCATCATTGTTTAGCTGGTTAAACTGGCCGGCAAATGATTTAGGCTCGTTCAATTCCTGGTAAAATTCGTCGAGATAACGTGGCCTGGCAAAGAACATGGTTAGATAATTGAGCTTTGAATTATCAAGCCGGTCGGATACGTAAATTATCCCTTCACCATAAAATGCGGGCCCGAAATCTGAACGGTCCGAGTTCAGGCTACTGGCATTTTTAACTTCAAAAGCAGGAGAGAAGTCCGTTAGTTTCTGCACTTGAGCGCAGAAGCCTGAGTAAGCTTTGCCTTTTGGGTCGCCAGGTACGAGTTCTGCATATTTATCATAAGCTATTTTTGCAAGATCATAGTCCTGTGTGGCGCTAAGGGCCTGACCGTAGTAAAACCAGTTAATTGGTTTGGCTTCTGATAGTCGCACAGCCTGGGCGTACCACGCCTTTGATTTCAAATGGTCATTTGTCAATCGGTAACAGTCAGCCAGCCGGAGGATCGCTTGATTTGTGCCTGAGTTGTTGGATTTTTGGGCTATTTTGAGATAATATGGAATAGCTTTCGAATATCTATGATTATCGAAAAGCTTGTTAGCCTTTTTTATTTGTGCCGAAGCTGTGGCACTTGCCAGGGCAAAGACTATGAGTAGAGCGGAAAATGTCTTGTTCATTTGCATAATATTAGTTGAGTAACTGTTTAAAAATTAAAAGTATCTTGGTGTAAGCATCCTGTTTCTGAACAGGTCAAGATCAAACCCAAGCCTTATTTCATGTGATCCCTTATTGTAATGAACCAACTGATTCAGGTAAACATCATAAGAATATCCTAAGCGGAGGTTTTTAGCAAGGTTAAACTCTGTCAGGAAAACCAGTGCATTCTCTGTACGATATGTAATTCCGAGCCAAAACAATTCTTTAATAAGAAAGCTGGCGTTAAGATCAACCTGAAGAGGAGCATTCTTTACGTATTTAATAAGAGTTGACGGCCGGAAAAGAACTTCGTCCGAAACAGGAACAGCCATACCCGCCATACCATAAAAATGCCTTAAGAGCTTTGAATAGGATGATTTACCATCAACCTTCACCATTCCATATTCATTCTGAAGAAGTTGTTTGGAAGAGACACCAGCAAAAATACGGTTGGTATAATAGTAGATTCCGAAATTGGCATCGGGGGTGAATTTGTTCTGCTGTGTTCCCTGAAACATGTAATCAGCCGCACGAACTTCTTCATCTATTTTATTCCAGTCAATATTGAAATATTTGAAACCTGCCTGAATGCCAAAAGAGAGTTTTCCTTTTGGAAGTATTAGCCTATAGGCATAGGAGGCCAGAAAGCCCTGATCCAAAGTAGGGCCGAGTTCGTCTCTGTAAACATAAAATCCGATTCCAATATGCTCGTTCCGCAAAGGGGAGTGCATGCTGAATGTTATTGTTTTAGGTGCACCCTCAATGCCCACCCATTGGTAGCGATCCGTCAGGTCAGCACTCATCACTTCGCGACTTCCGGTATAGCCTGCATTCAGAACAACTTTATTGAACATATACTGGCTAAAAAGCGCATCCTGCTGGGCTATAGCAACAGAGCAGGTAAATAAGGCAAGTATGGTTATAAGTTTTTTCATTTCAAATGATTTTTATGAATCATAACTTATTTCTTTCCCCGGATGAAAATCCACCCTGATAATGAAGGTTGATTATTGATCTTGAGGACATAGAAGTAAGTGCCATCAGGAACCGGTTCGCCAGCGCTGTTTGAACCGTCCCAGATTACATCATGATTATCGTAGTGAGATAGCGCTCTTATCTTATCGCCATAACGGTTGTATATGATTATTTCATTATCAGGGAATGCTTCGATTCCGTTTATTATCAGAAAGTCATAAATCCCGTCACCATTAGGTGAAAAACCATTAACTACGTGTATGTCTTGTTTTAGCAATACATGGATGTAAACCACCGCACTGTCGCAGAGAACAGGAAGCCCTTCGTCGCATATAACATAACAAAACTGATCGTCGCCGCTAAAGCCTGAATCCGGTGTGTATAAGATTGATCCATCGTCGTTAACAGATATCTTTCCATTTAAAGCAGAATCGCAGATTGAAACGGTCAATAAACTATTCTCCGGATCAAAATCATTATAGAGCACGTTGATGGTAACAGGAGCCTGGAAATTCGTGGTGTCATAATCATCCACAGCAACTGGCGGCAGGTTCTGATGGTCAGTCACAAACACAATAACTGTATCTGAATCCTGACATCCTGTTACCCGGTCAGAAACTATCAGGATAAACTCAGTGTTTTCAGTTAGCGGAATGGTTTGCGGACTTTCGGTTGTTTCTAATGTGAGCATATCAGCAGGCAGCCAGTTGTATTGGTATATTCCTGATCCGCCGGAAACTGAACCATTGAGTTGGGTAGCTGTGTTGAGTGGTATTGTTATATCTGCTCCCGCATTAGCATTAACAGTCTCGTTAATTGTCAGCTCCATTACGTCAAAAGCCAATACATTGCCGCACCCTGTATTTCCTTGTACTGTGATGATCATCTTTACCAATCCGGTTTCACCATTTGCCGGATTATAAGAAGGAGTGAGAGATGTGGCATCTGTAAGAATGCCTGCCCCGGTTGTTGTCCATTGAATTGATGTGTAGTTTGCTGCCGAAGCACCAGTCACAGGGAATGGGGTTTTCTGGCAGATTTTTGCATCAGGTCCTGCATTGGCAGAAGGATAGCTGCTGATAAAAAGCCTCATCTCATCAGTAAATGATGGACATAAAGAGTTCCCGTTAGCAGAAAGAGTCAGCGTGACAAAGCCAACGTTAAAATCATTAAGGCCAGGAGTATAAACAGGATTTATTAGTGATGCATCATCAAACGATCCTGTGCCGGATGTAGTCCATTCCAGGGAAAGAAAGTTACTTGCTGTAGCATCTGAAAGTTGAAATGTTGTATATTGACAAATTGTATCATCAGGTCCTGCATAAGCCTGGGCTGACGGAAGGATTGTCAGAATCATTGCATCATCATTTGAGCTGCAAGGTTCATTTCCATTGGCAGTCAGAGTAAGTGTAATATCACCTGTTTCGCCTGTTCCCGGTGTGTAAGTCGGAATTAATGAAGTTTCATTTGTAAGCGTTCCTGTCCCCGATGTTATCCATAACAATGAAGAATAATTGGCCGCAGAAGTGCCGCTTAAAGTATAACTACTCCCTTCACAGATTATGGCATCCGGGCCGGCATCAGCTGTTGGCTTACGGGTAATAACCAGCGTCATTATATCCGATTGAGCCTCACAGGGTAGATTTGCATAAACTGTGAGTGTGAGATTTACAAATCCAATTGCTATATCATTAGCACCGGGAGTATATACAGGGTTCAGAATAGCAGGGTCATCAAATGAGCCCGACCCGGAAGTAGTCCATAACAATCCGGTATAAGCAATAGCGTTAGCTCCTGATAGTTGATATGTTGAATTTTCGCAGATTATATCATCGGGTCCGGCAAAAGCTTTTGCTGATGGCTGAATTGTCAACACTAAAGTATCAAGCACCGGGCTACATGGAAAATAAGCAGACGCAGTGAGGATAAGCGTAATATTGCCTGTTTCATCGGTAGCAGGAGTATATACAGGGTTTATCGTATTCTCGCCGGTTAAATTACCTGCTCCATTATGTGTCCAGTTTATTGAAGCATAGTTTTGTGCGGTTGCTCCCAAAACAGTGTAAGAACTTCCCTGACAAACAGAAACATCAGGTCCGGCATTGGCTAAAGGCTGACGGTTGATATTCAGCACCATAAAATCTACTGCATCCGGGCACGGGTATAAACCAAAAGCTGTTAATGTAAGGGTTACTGAACCAGAACTTACATCTCCTGCGCCCGGCATGTAAACTGGATGCAGGATTGTAGGATTACTAAAGGATCCAGATCCGGAAGTTGTCCATAACAGGCTAACATATCTGGAGGCCGAACTTCCAATTAAAGTGTATGTGTCAGATTCGCATATAGCTGCATTTAATCCTGCACTTGCAGAAGCAGCAGGGATAATGTGAATGATCATAAAATCTGTTGAATCTCCGCATGGGAAATAACCTTTAACGGCCAAGCTAAGTGTAACATCGCCTGTTTCACCTGCTAAAGGGGTGTAGGTAGGTGTTAGTGTATTGGCCCCCGTAAGTAGACCTAAACCATTCGAGGTCCAGAAATAAACCGCAGAGAAAGATACGCTGGCCTGGGAAACTGTAAATGGAGTATTTTGGCAAGTAGAAGCATCAGGACCTGCATCTGCAATGGGGTGACGCGTGATTGTTAATTGCATCTCATCCAATGCAGGCTCACATGGTGCATTTGCTGTGGCTGTTAGCGTGAGGAATACAAGCCCGTCAATGATGTCGTTCTGACTTGGGGTATATACAGGGTTCTGGATAGTATCGTCACTGAAAGTGCCTGTTCCGGATGTAGTCCAATGCAATCCGGTAAAATTGGTTGCGTTAGCACCAAAAAGCCAATAGGAAGAACCTTCGCAGATAGTGTCATTCTCTCCGGCATAGGCTGAAGGCTGCAATGCGTAATTTATATCCACAAAATCGTTGGAAGGCGCACAATTCCCATTGGATATTAACCATTGGAAGGTGTATGAACCATAGATGAGGTTAGAAACAGCAGTATTTGGATCGAACGGGTCTGCAAGAGTTGCTGCATTGGGTCCGGCTACCTGAGTCCATTCGCCTGTACCATAAACAGGAGTATTTGCAGCAAGGGTTGCTGTTGCACTTCCGGAAGGATCGCAAATATTTTGATCCTGGCCTGCAAAAGCAGGTGTTGGCAGATTATAGTTTGTGATTGTATCAGTATCTGAAGAAACACATCCTGAGTTAACAATCGTATAACTGAAAATATAAGGAATAGGGCTTGGGATAAGACCAGATGCAATTGCAACACTTCCGTTAGGCGGAAATATAACAGGGATATTTGGTCCTGAAACTAATGCCCAACTACCAATTCCGGGTGAAGGATTATTCCCTATAAGGAAAGTGCTATTCGTATTGCAAAACGAAAAGTTAGGTCCGGCATCTGCTATAATTATCTGATCAATATTAATGAAAATTGTGTCGTTACTACATGCAATTGGTGTTCCGGAATCGCAGATGTTTACCACTACCATATCAGACCCAAAATACGCAGCATCAGGTGCATAGTTGAAAGTTCCTGTGATTGTATCTGTAAACGTAAAAATTCCATGGGCAGGGCCAACTATCAGAGTATTGCTCACGGTTAGTGGCAGGTTATTCTCTGGGTCAGTATCCCCATTAAATACTGTTCCGCCATTGCTGATAGTACCAATAAAGTTCGTACCCTGGCAAATAGTTGGAAGATATTCATTCACAGTTACAGGTGGCTGATTAGGAGGGGTTACCAAAATGAATATTGTATCATTTGTACATTCAGAAGGTAAAGGAATACCTTGATCACAGATACTTACAACAATAATATCACTGCCAAGGAAATTCAGATCCGGTATATATGTATAACTTCCATCGGCTAAAATGGTGAAAGTACCGTTTGTTGCATCTACTACAGGAATTGTATTCACGCTTAGTGGAGTGCCATCAGGATCGTAGTCCCCATTTGCTAACACATTGCCAGTAATCGTGGTATTGATTAAGAGTGTATCATATTCGTTGAATGTCACCGGGGGGTTGTTTACTGCGTTGATGGTAATAAATACTGTTGCTGTAGAGGTACTTCCAGGAAAATCCGTCAGTGTATATAAAAAGAAGTCGGTTCCGTTAAAAGTTGGTAAAGGCGTGTAAGTAAAGGATCCGTCAGGAAACATTATTACTGAACCATTAGCGGGGGTTGTATTTGATGTTACAAAAACGGGCGGATTGCACAACCCAACGTCATTAGTCATAACATTATCCGTAACCGGTGTGTCTTCATCGGTTGTATAAAAATCATCTATTGCCTGAAGCAATCCTGAAACAGTAATTTCAAATAGTACAGGAGAAGATACGCAATTATTTGCATCCTGCACAGTCACATTGAATGAACCTGCCGCCAGATTGGTAAATGTTCCACTGGCCTGATAAGGGCCACCATTGAGGCTGTATTGATATGGAGGTGTTCCACCATTGCCTGAAATAGTAACCGAACCATTAGCGTTACCTGCGCAATCTTCATTTACAACGTTGGTGATAGATCCTGTAAGTTCAATAGCAGTCTGGTTGATGATCACCTGTAGTGGAATAGTACAGCCGGCAGCATCAGTAACAGTGAGGTCGTAAGTACCTGAAACCAGTCCTGTCAGGTCTTCGTCAGTGCTGGTAAATCCAGCGGGGCCACTCCAGACATAAGAGTAAATGGGAGTTCCGCCCGCAACAGTAATATTTACAGTTCCGGTATTATTTCCAAAGCAAAGGATGTCGGTTTGGTTATCGAGGTTAATAATCAGCCCGGCGGCAGGTTGTATAAGGATCACCTGGAAAGGCATTGTGCACCCGGCAGCATCAGTAACAGTCAGGTCGTAAGTACCTGCAACCAGTCCTGTGAGATCTTCGTCTGTGCTGGTGAATCCGGCAGGTCCAATCCATGCAAAGGAGTATATGGGAGTTCCGCCAGTAACTGTAATATTTATAGCTCCTGTGTTATTTCCAAAGCAAAGTATGTCAGTCTGGCTGTCTAGGTTTATGGTAAGTCCGGCAGCAGGTTGTGCAAGGATAACCTGGAACGGCAAAGTACAGCCAGCAGCATCAGTAACAGTGAGATTGTAAGTACCAGCCGCCAGTCCTGTGAGATCTTCGTCTGTGCTGGTGAACCCAGCGGGGCCAGTCCAGGCATAAGAGTAAACAGGAGTTCCGCCAGTAACTGTAATATTTATAGCTCCGGTGTTATTTCCAAAGCAAAGGA
>CAZEDO010000061.1:2510-22025 GCA_964511085.1 uncultured Lentimicrobiaceae bacterium | reverse complement strand
CTCCAGAGGTTGATTAATGCTATGGAACCAGGAACTTATGTGCATCCCCATAAACATGAAAATCCCGACAAGAGAGAAGCTTTCCTCGTACTTACAGGCACATTGCTTGTAGTAGAATTCGATGATGCGGGAAATATAACTGATCATATTATTTTGAACAGGAACCTAGGCAATTTTGGAACTGAAATAGCCGAACGCACATATCACACTATAATCTCACTCGAGAAAGGCTCTATAGCTTACGAAGCCAAAGATGGTCCTTACTATCCTGCTGATGACAAATATTTTGCAGAATGGGCTCCACCCGAAAACAGCCTTGAAAGCGCTGCCTATATCAGTTCTATCCTCACAATATTGAAAATAAGCCCTGTTGGCTGAATTTACTAATTTTGTGTCCTTTAATACTAGCATAAACTCAAATAAGTTTATGTCCCATTTCATCATTTTCATTCGATTTAATGAATTACTATAATGGCTCAAACTCCAACAATACCTAAAGGAATGCGCGACTTCTCCCCTCTTGAGATGAGCCGACGCAATTACATTTTCGATACTATTCGCGGCATTTTTCAACGCTATGGATATCAGCCAATTGAAACACCGGCAATGGAAAACCTTTCGAGCCTTACAGGAAAATATGGAGAGGAAGGTGACAAATTACTCTTCAAAGTGCTTAACTCGGGGAATTTCCTTGAGAAAGCCAATGACGAAATGTTGAAATCGCGCAAACTTCAAGAACTTGCTCCAATAATCTGCGAAAAAGGATTGCGGTACGACCTTACAGTTCCCTTTGCCCGATACGTTGTGCAGCATCGGAATGAGATAACATTCCCTTTTAAACGCTACCAGATACAGCCGGTATGGCGGGCTGACAGGCCACAGAAAGGCAGATACCGCGAATTTTACCAATGTGATGTGGACGTAATCGGCAGTGATTCATTGCTTTCTGAAGTTGAACTTATCCTGATTACGAACGATATTTTCAGCACACTTGGCATTGGAGCCGAAGTGAAAATCAACAACAGGAAAATTCTGAGTGGTATTGCTGAAATTATAGGACAAGCCGACAAACTAATCGACATTACAGTTGCTATTGATAAAATCGATAAGATTGGCCTTGCTAATGTTAACCTTGAACTTTCCGAAAAAGGTCTCCCTCAGGAAGCCATCAACCGGCTTCAGCCTATATTGCAGCTAAAAGGAAGTAATATTGAACAATTACTGCAACTCGAAAAAGTATTAATTTCTTCTGAAACAGGCCTGAAAGGAATCGCTGAAATAAGGACGATACTTGCATACCTTGAAGGAGTTAAGATAAATACACCTTTAACTATTGATCTTACACTGGCCCGGGGGCTCAATTATTATACCGGGGCTATTCTAGAAGTAAAAGCCACCAGTGTTAATATGGGGAGCATCAGCGGTGGTGGGCGCTACGACGACCTTACCGGAATATTCGGGCTTCCTGACGTTTCCGGGGTTGGCATTTCCTTTGGTGCTGACCGGATTTATGATGTAATGAATGAATTAAACCTTTTCCCGAAAAGTGCAGAGGCTGGGACACAGGTGCTTTTTGTAAATTTTGGAGAAAAAGAAGCTATTTATTGCCTGGGACTGGTTCGGAAATTACGTGCTTCCGGAATTAGCGCAGAATTGTACCCCGATATAGCTAAAATGAAAAAGCAGATGGCTTACGCAGATTCACGCAAGATAGCTTTTGTTGTGCTTACAGGCGAGGAAGAGATGCTAACCGGTAAACTAACATTTAAGGACATGGTTTCCGGCGAGCAGTCTAAACTTACTGAAGAAGAAATAATTGCAAGGCTCCTTTCAGAGTAAAATAACCATATCAGGTAAACAATTTAATCACCTGTTAATTTTTGTTGAATAATGTTATGCAGGTCTCAGGATTTTTCTTTCCTTTGAAGCGAAATATATATGTCGGGATAAAGCATAATATTTTCGTTAAAGGGATACCCAGCCATCAGGAATTTTAAGCCAGTTTTGCATAAAGGAATCAGGCACATAAGAAACATATTAATATACACCACAAATGACATATATAATTACCGGCGCAGGCCTCACGATAGAAGATGTCGTTAAAGTAGCCCGCCACCATCAGAAAGTTGAACTTCACCCTGAAGCAGTAAAAAGGATTAATAATTGCCGGGCTATGCTCGAGCGAAAGATAGAAGCACATGAGATCATGTATGGTGTGAACACCGGAATTGGCGAATTTTCGGAAGTTGTGCTTAACGATGATCAGGTAAAGGACTTCCAGAAATACCTTATATACAATCATGCTGCCGGGATTGGCGATCCTATGGCCGCCGAATATGTCAGGGGTGCAATGCTCGGTCGCATAAATGTTCATGCTCATGGCAATTCAGGTTGCAGGATCGATATTACCCAAACACTGGTGGAAATGCTCAACAAGGATGTAACACCTTTTGTTTGTCAGAAGGGTTCTGTTGGAGCATGTGGAGACCTGGCCCCAATGTCGCAGATAGCATTGCTGATGATGGGCGAAGGAAAAGCTTACTACAAAGGTGAGCTAATGGAAGGCGACCTTGCAATGGAAAAGGCCGGAATCCCAATCCCAGGACTGATGGCACGCGATGGTCTGGCTACAATTAATGGATCAAATGTGCTTACAGCCATGAGTGCAATATTCCTTTTCGACACTAACAACTGGCTGAAACAGGCTGAAATAGCAGCAGCCATGTCGCTGGAAGCATTAAAAGCCAACATGAAGCCTTATGAACCCCGAATTCATGAGGTGAGAGGTTTTAAAGGGGCTGTACGCAGTGCGGCTTCAATTCTTAAGCTTGTTAACGGAGGCGATCTGGCCGAAAACCGGGTAAAATGCAAAGTGCAGGATGCTTATTCCATGCGCTCGTCACCACAGGTGATAGGCGCTGCCCACGATGCTATTGCCTACGCACGATCGCAGGTTGAAATCGAATTAAATGGTGTTGGCGACAATCCCATATTTTTCCCGGAAGAGAATATGCAGCTTTCAGGAGCTAATTTCCAGGGATCGCCGGTATCAGTGCCCATGGATATGGCCGGAACAGTTGTTACCATGGTAAGTGTTCTCTCCGAGAGGAGGCTTAACCGACTTAATAACCCGGCTCTCAGTGTTGGCCTGCCCGCTTTCCTTACAAAAGGTGCCGGTATGTTCAGCGGGCTGATGTTAAGCCAATATACTGCAGATATGCAAATAGTTGAACAACGCATACTCTCTGCCCCTGCCTGTATTCAATCAATTCCGGCAGCTGCCGACCAGGAGGATTTTGTATCCATGGGTATGAATACTGCTATAAAGAATTTCCAAATACTTGATAATGCCTACGGCATACTTGGTATAGAATTCATGGCTGCTGCCCAGGCACTCGATTTCAGGGAATACTCTTTCGGCAAAGGTGTTACCAAAGCTAAAGAAGTAATCCGAAAGTATGTTGATTTCCTCGAAATAGACAGGCCGCTGTACAATGACCATAATGCAATGAAAGCCCTTGTGAAATCCTGCGAGATTCTGAATGAAGTGGAAAAGATTGTAGGCAGTTTAGAATAGCTGCGGTTTTTACTGAACTATTTTGTTATTTGACTGAACCCTTTCATTACTATGGCAGAAGAACAATCTGATCCATCACCAGAAGGAACTGTGCCACGGCTCACTTTCTTCCGCATCCTTTGTATAGCCACATTTATTGGGAGTGGTTTGGGATCTTTTTCATACTTCGTTTTTGGTATTTTCAACGACAGTTTAGGGCCGGCAATTAAAGCTTCACCTTTTATGATGGAACCGGAGATAGTAGAAATGCTATTGAAGGTTAATCGCTGGTTTTTCATTTTCCAGGCAATCTTTCTCAGCCTGTCTCTATTCGGAGCAATTCAGATGTGGAACCTTCGCAAATTCGGATTCCATTTATACGCCATTTCTCAAATAATGCTTTTAATTGTTCCAATGCTATTTATCCGTGGTTCTGGCGAAACGCTGCCTCAAGCTATGGTTTCAGGCATATTTATCTTTGCATATGCATCAAACCTGAGATATATGCATTAGCTTCTAAATTTCCTTCTTAAAACTATTGAGTACGTTCGGTAATCTGATTTGGCTCTTTCCTTTGCTACTGGCTGCATTCGTAAGTAGAAATTTCATAAAGCAGAAAGCAGAAAGCATTCAAGTTTAGGGGTTAAAAATGTGACCATAACACAGCCCCGAAGGAGCGTCACATATTAACAAGCGATACAATCCGCAGGGTAAGCTCAGGAACAGGATCAAAAACCCTGAAAGGCGTAATACTATGATCGGATATGTGAACGTATTTTTGGGATTGGCGATTCTGCCCTTTCAGGGCTTGATTGTTTTTCGTTTACCAGATATAAGGCGGATAAGGATTAACCCTTAGTGGTCAACTCCGAAACTTGAGTAAAGTATATTGGGTAATAATATACTTTTTTTAATGCATAAGAAAAGATTCTCACTTTACCACCTCCTTCCCTTGCAATTAAGAAGATGCTACTATATTAATTATGAATGCATTATCAAATGTAATTCAATTTTATTTATTAAAAACAAAAAATAATTATCACTAAATTATTAACAAACATTAACAATCGCTAAAATATTTTATATCTTTAATGTTTCAAAAACTTTTTGTTGCTTTCAATTTGTCATTTTTTTTCACAAAATAATCTAAATAAGAACAATAACTAAACAAAATAAGTATGGCCTAAAAACAAACCAGATTAACAGCAATCACACACAATCAAAAAAAAACAATCAAAGTTTAACATTCAACAAACCAAAATTACTAACCATGAGAAAAATCGCAATTTTACTTGCATTTCTGCTTTTTGCGGGCATGCAGGTTGTGCTTGCACAAAAAACGATCACGGGCAAAGTGACCAGTTCGGAGGATGGCATGGGAATTCCCGGCGCTCCTGTTCTGGTAAAAGGCACCAGTACCGGGACAATTACCGACATGTCGGGAAATTATTCCCTGGCTGTCCCAGCCACCTCTAATACATTGGTCTTCTCTTTTATTGGCATGAAATCCGTTGAAGTAGAGATTGGTGCACAAAAAGTGATCAATGTTACTCTGAGTCCCGACAGCAAAACTCTTGAAGGTGTTGTTGTTACCGCCTTTGGTATCACCAGGCAGGCCAGGGAACTTGGTGTTGCTACTGCCAAGGTATCTGACAAGCAACTTACACAGGCAGGAGCTAGTAACGTTATGAATGGCTTAACAGCCAAAGTATCAGGATTGCAAATTAACACCATCAACAATGGTATTAATCCTGACACTAAAATAACGTTGCGTGGTAACCGCCACTTTCTGGCTTCTAACCAGGCTTTAGTTGTATTGGATGGTGTGCCTATCAGCGCAACTTACTTGAATTCTATTAATCCAAATGACATTGAAAGTGTTACTGTATTAAAAGGTGCAAGTGCTGCAGCCTTATATGGCAATGAAGCTTCCAATGGAGTAATGGTTGTATCAACCAAAAAAGGTGGTAAACAAAAACCTACTATTAATGTAAGTAATACTACCACGTTTGAACAGGTTTCATATCTCCCTAAACTACAAGACCGTTTCGGTTCAGGCTCTGGCGAAAGTGTAGATAATGCTGATAACAACTACACGTATTGGATTGGTCCGGATAGAAATACCGATCCTTATACATCATATGAAAACCAGCAGTTTGGCCCTGAATATAACGGACAAATGGTTATCTTAGGTGGTAAATTAGTTGATGGCTCTTATCAAATGGTTCCTTATACTGCCATTAAAAATCAAAAAAAGAATTTCTTCCAGACTGGTGTTTCTACTCAAAATGATATTTCCTACAGTGGTGGTGACGAAAACAGCAACTTTTATCTTTCAGCCCAGGATGTGAATACCAAAGGTGTAGTTCTTGATGATAAAAACAGGAGATCAAGTATCCGTATGGCCGGTGGTAAAAAATATGGTACGTTTGGTGCCGATTTTTCAATGGGCTTTACACAAACCAATACCAATGTTTCCGGTGGTGATATGAACCAGGGAAGAGGCGTTTACTGGAATGTTCTGAACACTCCCCAGCATGTTCCACTTTCAACTTATAAGGATATTGAAAATAATCCTTTTGCTGCATTGGATGGTTATTTTAATGCTTATTATCCGAATCCTTACTGGCAAATTGCACATTCACGCCAGCTCACCAAACGGAATGACTTTTTAGGTTCACTTAATTTGTCTTTCAAGCCTACTCCATGGTTAGAATTCTCAAACCGTTCGGGTCTCACATATAATACGGTAAATTATAATGATTACCTTGACGAGGCGATTTATAACGACTATTCAAAAAGCGATCCATGGAGCCAGGGCCACATGGGTGTTACATCGCCTTATTCAGGTTCATCTAACGACAGGATGAACAACCAGATTAATTTGACCAACGACTTTTTAGCCAGAATTAACAAGGATCTTGGTGATTTTTCAGGCAAATTAATTTTAGGAACATCATTGTATACAACCAGGTATAATCAGATTACTGACGGTGCATCGTCATTGGTTATCCCGAAATTTTACAACATCAGTAACCTTGTCGGAGAACCGATTGTATCGCAAACAACTAATGAAAGAAGAGCAATTGGCGCTTTTGCAGACGCTACCTTTGGATATAAAAACTATGTATTCCTGCACGTTTCGGGTCGGAACGACTGGGATTCAAGGTTAGCTAAATCAAATCGTTCCTTCTTCTATCCAGGTGCCGATTTAAGTGTTATTTTAACAGATATGATTCCTGCTTTAAAAGATGGCCCTGTTCTTTCGTTCTTAAAAATAAGAGGAAGTTTATCAAAAACGGGTCAGATATCTTTAGCTAACTGGTATGCTACAGTTCCCTCGTATGTAAAAGGTACCGGCTTCCCATATGGAAGTATTGCCGGTTTCAGGCTGAGTACAACATTAAGTAATCCTACCTTACGCCCGGAAATCACATATGAAAAAGAAACTGGTATTGAAATGGGTTTCCTCAGGGATAGGATACACTTCATTGCCAATTTCTATAAATCAAATACCAAGGACCAGACAATTCCTGCATCAATCTCTTCTTCTACCGGTTACCGTTCAGCATTTATCAATGCCGGCGAGTTGGAAACCAAAGGAATTGAAACAGACCTGAATATCACTCCATTAATCAATTTAGGTGGTGTTGTCTGGAACTTAAGCGTTAACTACTCCTATTCAACAAGTAAAGTTCTTTCTATCTTTCCTGGATTAACTGAATTACCTATTCCGGATCCGGATGCTCTTTTTGTTGATCAACAAAGTGTATCTTATGCAGTGGTTGGCGAACAATTTCCGCTTCTTAAAGTTACCGATGTACTGAGAGATCCTCAGGGCCGTATAATTGTTGATGCTGTTACTGGTTTGCCAAAAACAAACCCGGCTCTTGTACCAAGTGGACATGGCAACCCAAATCATATTCTAGGTATTGTAAATAATTTTACATACAAAGGCTTTGGATTAAGCATAGTTGCTGATTACCGTGCAGGAAACTCTATTTATAATAAAGTTGGATTTAGGGCACTCGATTTTACCGGTGTTTCTGAACATACTGCTTTAAATGGACGTCAACCATTTGTGATTCCTAATTCAGTTATCAACACCGGTACAGAAGCAAACCCGATCTATACTCCTAACACAAATGTATGTGTAACTGACGCTTCAAGGGCTTTTTGGGTATCGTCCGACTATGCTACAACTCAGAAAGCTTATGTTACAAGTGCCGCTTTCTGGAAACTGCGGGAAGTGTCTATAACTTACGATTTACCTGTTGAAAAATTATTAGGCGGCAAAAAAGTTCTAAAGTCAGCTCAGATCGGAATTGTTGGCCGGAACCTCCTGATGTGGCGTCCAAAAACAAATATCTGGACCGATCCTGAATTTAATAACGCAAAATCAGACGGTAATGCTGTGGGTCTGACCTCTGAAGAACAAACACCTCCTACGAGAGTCTATGGTTTTAGCGTAAAAGTTACTTTCTAACATTTAAATATAAAAGAGATGAAGAAAAATATTTTAATATTAATAGCGGGATTATTGTTACTTGGAACTTCGTGCAGCAAAGATTTCCTTTCTGTGAACGAAGTTAATCCAAATACTCCTTCCAAGGTGGAAGCCAAATTGGTTCTGCCTGCTGCTCTCAACGCTGTAGCATTTAACATGAATTATCCCAGGCGCTTTGAATTCACTTACCTGTGGCATGGCCTATGGTCGGTAAGTGCAGGATATTCACAGCCACAATTCCTGGTGCAGTACAAACTCAGAAATAGCGACTATCAGGATGCTTTTCTAAGCTTTTATACAACAGCTAAAAACTTTGACGGTATCGAAAAAGGTTCATCAGATGTTTATTATGTGGCAATAGCTAAAATCATGAAAGCATACATCTTTCAAAATTTAGTTGACTGCTGGGGCGATGTTCCCTATTCTGAAGCGTTTCAGGCAGAAACTGGAAATCTGAAGCCAAAGTATGATAAACAAAAGGATATCTATGAAAATCTTGTTGTGCAGCTAGACGCCGCAATGGCTTCTATTCAGGCTGCTCCTATAACTGCTACAGCAGTTGATCCAAACAGCGATATTATCTATGGTGGCGATATGGGGAAATGGCTAAAATTTGCCAATACATTAAAGTTACGCATTTTAATCCATCAATCCGGCATGGCTGACAGGGCTACATACATCACTGATGCTATTGCTACCACAGCTTCTATTGGTTACATAGGAGCTGGCGAGGGTGCTTTAAATAACCCTGGCTACACTGCATCCTTTAACACTGTATTAGATAATAAAGAGAATCCATTTTATGGATGTTTCTACAATGCCAGCGGAAATTCTAATTCCGACGGTATTACTTACTATTTTGCAGGAAGAGATGCCGTAAATTACTATCTTGCAACAGCTGATCCACGTTTACCAAAATTCTTTCAAACCTGTAAAACTGCGGATGGTTCCGACTATAACGGGAATTACTTTGGATACGATCCAGCTGATTTAACTTCTCAGGATAGTACTTCAAAACTTGGTTATGCCGCAGGAGATGCTGGTACTATGATAGGCACACCTTCAAAATCAGCACCTATACTCACCGATTTCGAAAGTTTGTTTATCCAGGCCGAAGCTGCTCAACGGGGATTAATTGCTGGTGACGCAAAATCACTGTATGAAAGTGCTGTCGCCCAATCTTTTGCTTACATGGGCTTAACAGGTACTGAGTCTGCTAATTTCCTGACCCAGCCAAATCCAAAAGTGAATTATACCAATGCCCCGGATAAACTGGAACTAATAGTTACTCAAAAGTGGGCTTCTCTGAATGGCGTTGCTCCCGTTGAAATCTGGACAGATTTTAGAAGAACAGGCTTTCCTTTAAACTTGCATTTTAGCGTTGATGCTGCACTGGCAGGCCCTGGCACGCCCCCTGTTCGCTTGCTCTATCCTCAGGATGAGATCAATGTAAACAATGCAAGTGTTTTGGCTGCCAAAGCTTCTCAAAACTGGGTTTCTGAGTTTGCTACCAAGATATTCTGGCAGAACCGATAATTAAAATTATTCACATTTAAAGATGAAAAATATGAAAAATAAGATAATTGTTATCATAACTTTCCTGGCAGGATTAGTCTTACTCAATTCTTGCTTGAAGGATGATGCAGATTACTGGAAAGACGATGTAAAAGGAAAAATGTATGCAACTGTGCTTACTCCTACTTTACAAGCACTGAGTCTGTCACCTACAACCGATACTGTTCCTTTCTCTTTTATGGTTAACATAGCCACTGATAATCCTCCATCAAGTTCTGTTACACTAACCCTCGCTGTTGACACCAACGCAGTTCATGCTTACAACGCACGGAAAAATACAGCTTATAAACCTTTCCCGACAGTTGAGCTTACTACTCCAACAGTTACTGTTGCTGCAGGAACAAGAACTGCTATGGTTCATGGTAAAGTCTGGGGTGCTGATAAATTAAATGCCTGTGATAATTTCATTGCAGCTATTACAATCAAAAAAGTAAGTGATGGAAATATTACAATTGCTGAAAACATGAAATCGTATTTATTGTCATTACCGATTTCTAATCCATATGCCGGTGATTACGATGTTGTTGGATATCGTATCCGCCCGGGTAATCCCACTGAGCCAATTGCCGCTGGACAAGTAGAAGCTCTTAATACTGTTGACTGTAAGACAGTTAGGAAAAACGGATTTGGAAACTATTTTTCCTTTGATGTTGTTATAGAGATTACCACAGATCCTGTTGTTGTTGATGGTGCAAATTGTTTTAAGGTAATTGCGACCCCTATTGATCCAGCTACCGGTGCATCAGTTGGTGGTATGTGGGCTACATGGACAGGAGATCCTACTCTGACACCTCCAAATTTAGAAATTAATTATTATAATCCGGCTACACAGACTTTTGTGTTGAATTGCTTTTACGTTAGCGCAGCAGGTAATCGTATAATGTATGAAGTCTTAACTCGCAAATAATAGTCATATGTGATTTTTCAGTTATTAAACTAATTGGGAATACTCAAGATCAAAATCTTAATTAGGATTAATAAAAATAAGTAACAATTTAATTGATAAACAAATAAATTACGATATGAAAAGAAAACATATAATTCTAATAATGTTGCTTGTCCTATCCGGCATATTTACAATGCAAAGTTGTAAAAAGGATGAGACACCAACACCCGAGCTCTATAAAGCTGCGGTGCCCACTAATCCTACTCCTGCTGCTGAAGCTGTAATTCCTTTAATTCCGGCAGGAAATACGGTAATCTTAAATTGGGAAGGTGTTGCCACTACCACATGGGATCTCTATTTCGGGCCTGTCGGTTCAGAGACACAGGTTGCATCTGGTCTTAATGCTAATACCTACACCGTCACTACAACTATTGGTGGCGAATACCGCTGGCATCTTGAAACAATGGATGCGAATAAGGTTCTTTCAAAAAGCCCGGTCTGGAGTTTTTACATCAACAGCCCCCCAACTGCCCCTGACCTCTTTTCTCCGGCAAATGACTCGGTTGGCTTTCCGGTTACCGGTGCATTGGAATGGTCCAGCGAGGATGCAGAAGGAGATGATATTACCTACGACGTTTATGTAGGTACAACCAATACTCCTGGTATTGCAGCTGGTGATCTGGCCGATCCAACTTTTTCACCTTCACTTGAAGCTGAGACTGTGTATTACTGGAAAGTTGTTGCCAAAGATTCTCATGGTGCCACTGCAACCAGTATTGTTCAGAAATTTACAACAGGCCTGGAACCTATCATGAACTTTACTGGTGCTTACCTCTGTGATGAACCTGCTGAAGCATACAGTTATGATGTAAACTTCACGAAAGCTACATCAACATCATTGGCAATTGATGCATATTGGAATTCCTGGGCCGCAGAATTTACAATTGATCTGGACAATATGACTTATTCAATGCCATTTATCGATTTTGGTGTTTTTGGAGGCACTGATTATGCTGCTATAGAATCTGGTATACTTGATCCTGCTACAGGTACAATGACTGGCACATATACAATATGGGGTAATGGTGCCATTATCGAGCAAGGCGTTCATACTTACACCAAAAAGTAACTACGCTTTAAAAGCATAACCTCATTAATAGGTTATACTGCATTCTAATTCAAAAGAAACCGGTAAGTTAATTACCGGTTTCTTTTTTTGAGGTCCGTTGCCTGAAGTTTGCAAATCAGCCTCGACAAATAATGCAGTTTGTAACAGCAACTCTATTGAATGGAATTTTAAATTCAGTTCTTAACGACGGTGAATTATTAATACTGCATTCAAATATGTTGGCTTCTATTGAATTCATCTTCAACAATAAAACATCCGCACAGAAAGTTGATAACGGCTCAAATACTTGATTATAAGACAACTTACTCAACTATCGCAACTTCAAATACCCAGGCAACAACTTCAAACTCACTAAAGCTACTTAACCCGAATATAATCAAGATTCTTCTTCATAACTACCTGAAGCGAATCAAAATCATGCCGATAGCGGTTTTTGACAGGTTCTGCAGGAGGAGATTCCACTTTAAGCGGATCAATAGCCGCTCCATTGCGGTAGAACCTGAAATCGAGGTGTGGCCCCGTAGAAAGGCCCGAACTGCCAACATATCCTATAATCTGCCCCTGGCTAACATGCCCGCCTGACCTCATTCCTTTAGCAAAACCGGCCAGATGCATGTATGAAGTGCTATAAACAGAATTATGCCTGATTTTAATTAACCGGCCTGCTCCTCCGGCAAAACTGGCAGCTATAATTGTTCCGTTTCCAATGGCATGAACCGGAGTACCTCGCGGTGCGGCATAATCTACACCATGGTGTGGGCGACGGATACGTAATACAGGGTGAAAACGGCTGTTTGAAAACCGTGAACTTATTCGTGAGAATTTAAGAGGGGCCTTTAAAAAACTTCGCCTTAGACTGGCAGCCTTATCATCGAAATAATCTGCAGCACTGTCCTGTACAAACCGATAGGCATATATATCTTTTCCTCCATGCTTGAACCACGCCCCCAATATCTTCCCTAACCCTATAGATTCGTTTCCTATATACAACTCTTCGTAGATTGCCTTGAATTCATCACCCTTTTGAATAGCATAAAAATCGATTGTCCATTGGTATATCTCTGAAAGTGAAATTGCCAGGTTAGGATCGGCCTTGGCATCTGTCATAGCTTTCCAGAGCGAACTATTAATAACTCCGGATGAAGAAACAATTTTAACTTTCACTTCCTTTTCGCCAGCAAATACCCGTAGGGAATCACCCAGGTCGAAAACAACATATTCTGTTGGCGAATGCTCGTAGATGAAATACTTCGCTTTTCGCAATGTATCATTGGTACATAACACAGTAAATTGATTACCTGCCCTTATCTTACGCAGGTCAAAAACACCGGTTGAATATTCGGCAAGTTTACTTACCGTAGTCGCATCAATATGATATTGCTGAAGGATATCAGATAAACTTTGGTTTGCTTTTACTATGTCTTTTATCACAGCAAACGAATCGACAAGTATTCCATATTCATAGTGAGGCTCCGGCAAATAAACTTTTTCGTCGATAGGGTGTAACGGACGAAAAAACGAGTAAATCCCTAATGTTAATAATAACAATGCAATAACTAGTAAAATTAGTAAATATCTTTTTTTTAGGAATAAATTCATGTGGCAGAAGGTTCAGGTATTTATAAAAAAAGCAGGTCCTAAGCCCTGCTTAAAACAGTCATAAAATTGAGATCAGGAATGTTCCCTGGCAAATTTTCGCCCTGCACGGAGAGCATTAAGGTTCAATTGAACCACATCTTCGCCTTTGCTTCCGAAAATTGTTTGGATAGCATTTTCGAGTTTTTCGTAGTCAATCTCCAGGAAAAGAGAAGCGGCACCAAGTATTACCATGTTGGCCGATTTTACCGATCCAAGTTCCTGTGCAACCTTATCAGCATCAAGGGCAATATGTTTTGGCAAAGCATCTATCTCAGCCATTATCTTTTCCATCGGCGGATAATTGGGAATATTCACATAAGGTTTAATATTTGTAATTACCCATCCATCCATTGCGAGCATCGGCAGGTATCGCAATGATTCCATAGGTTCTACTGAAATTATCAGATCAGCTTTGCCTCTTGGGATAAGGTCCGAAGCAATTTCTTTATCGGATAACCGAAGATTTGATTGTACATCGCCTCCGCGCTGGCTCATGCCATGAACTTCCGCCTGCTTAAGGTGAAGGCCGGATTGTACAGCAGCTGTCCCGATAATTGCAGCTATAGAGAGTATGCCTTGCCCTCCGACTCCGGCTAAAATGATATCTCGCTTCATGATACAATAGTACTTTTAAGTTGCTTTTTCTTTTCGTCCCTCAGCCGTTTTGTGGCTGTTACTATGCATTCCCGTCGGGGAATTATTACCGAAACCCCCTGATACTCCAATTCTCGCTTGATTATTTCGAGATTTTCTCCATGATGTTTCTGTAAAGGGGTGAGAATAATTATATGATCAGGATCAACACCAACACCTTCACAAATATCCTCTATTTTTCCTGTAGCGGCAGATTTCTGACCGCCTGTCATTGCTGTTGTTCCATTATCCAGGATAACCACCGTAATAGGAGAATTTTCATTTACTGCATCCAAAAGGCCGGTAATTCCTGAGTGAGTGAAAGTTGAATCCCCTATAACTGCCACAGAAGGAACCAAACCGGCATCTGCGGCACCTTTTGCCATGGTTATTGAAGCGCCCATATCCACACATGAGTTTATTGCATCGAATGGTTCCAGAGCCCCAAGCGTGTAACAACCAATATCCGAGAATACACGTCCTTTTGCATATTTCGCCAAAGCTTCATTTAAAGCATTATACGAATATATATGCGGGCAACCTTTGCAAAGCGATGGTGGCCGGGCCACAACAACTGATGGTATATCCCTGCCTTTTATTTCAGCCATTCCAAGAGCAATCGCCACAATTCCCGGATTCAATTCACCATCGGGAGGAATAGTCCCATCCAAGCGACCTCTTATCTTTTTTCCATTATTTAGCAGCCCTTTCAGCAATTCTTCCACCATAGGATAACCTTCTTCAAGTAAAAGTAATTCATCGCAGGAATCGTAAATTTTCTTCACCAGGCGTTTCGGGATGGGATACTGTCCAATTTTAAGAACAGGGAAAGGTACAATCCTGTCAGGGTAATTTTCAAGCAGATAGTTAAATGCAATACCAGTAGTAATAATACCCATGCTCTTATCTCTTCCATCAATATAACTATTAAAAACAGAGTTTTCGGCAGCTTCTTCAAATAAAACCTGATTATTGAGCAAGCCCTTGTATTGCCTTCGTGCATTTGCCGGAAGCAAAATAAATTGCCTGTGGTTAACTGGCAAATGAAGTTCATTCTGTGAAACCTGCGCCTTTTTGACCACGTTTGCTCTTGAATGAGCCAGCCTGGTAGTAATGCGCATTAAAACCGGTATTCCGAATTTCTCCGACATTTGAAACCCTTCATGCACCATGTCATACGCTTCCTGCTGGTTAACAGGCTCAAAAATAGGAATCATAGCGAATTTACCAAAGAAACGCGAGTCTTGCTCGTTCTGGGACGAGTGCATGGAAGGATCATCGGCAGAAACAATGATCAATCCGCCATTAGCCCCTGTGATGGCCGAGTTTATGAAAGCATCAGCTGCAACATTCAATCCAACATGCTTCATACACACCATTGCCCGCTTACCAGCATAAGACATGCCAAGGGCAGCTTCCATTGCCGTTTTTTCATTTGCTGACCAACCAGCCCGGATTCCCAGGGAATGCGCTTCTTTTGATCTGATAACATATTCGGTAATTTCGGTGGATGGCGTGCCAGGGTAGGCGTATATACCTGATATACCAGCATCTATGGCACCTTGGGCAATGGCTTCATCGCCGAGCAACATCAAATTTTGCATATTAATTGAATTTACGAATTAGATGAATCTTTAGGCGCAAGCATGTCACAAATCTAAATAAAATATTCAGTTTCTAAAGTAATCATCTGTTAAGATTTGTTTTAAATTAGCATATGATCCATATTGAAAGTAGAAAGTTCTGATTCATAAAGCAGAAAGTTCTAATATTGATTTCTATCATAAATCCAACACTCTGATATGAACTTCCTGGCTCATCTCTACCTCTCTGGAGACCATCCGGATCTGATGGTAGGAAACTTTATTGCCGATCATGTAAAAGGAAATCAAATTGAAATTTACAACAGTGGTATTAAAGATGGTATTATCCTGCACCGCAGCATTGATGCATATACTGACAGCCACAAAATTGTGCGTAAGAGTGTAACGAGGCTTCGCCCTGGATTCAGAAAATATGCCGGTGTAGTTGTGGATATGTTTTACGACCACTTTCTTGCTGCAAACTGGCACGATTATTCAGATGTGACGCTGGAAGTTTTTACTGCAAAATGTTATTCTGTATTACAAAATCATAAGGGACCATTGCCCGAGCGTACAAAAAGGATGTTGCATTTTATGGCACGTGATAACTGGTTGCATGCTTATGCCCGGACTGATGGCATCCATGCTGCGCTGGATGGGATGGCTAGCCGAACGGCCTTTCACTCGGGCATGGAAAATGCAGTAGATGCTTTGTTAGAGGATTATGATGCGTATTTGTCGGAGTTCCGGATATTTTTCCCCGAGATTATCAATCACTCTGCTTTATTAAGGAATGAACTCCTAAAATAAAACCGGGGACTCCAATACTGAAATCCCCGGTCAAAAAATTAATTTCAGAAACTAGTCTTCAGCGATAATCGTCTTGCCGGCAGCAAGATCTTCGAGCATAGCTGTGGTAAGAGATTTTGGCCTTTCTAATGAATAACCGAGTGCCCTGTCCCATATGAGATTAGCACAAATACCTATTGACCTGCCAACACCAAATAAAACAGTGTAAAAATCATATTCAGTCACACCATAATGCCACTGTATAACACCCGATTGTGCATCAACATTTGGCCAGGGATTTTTGGCTTTCCCTTGTTCCACGAGAATTGGAGGTACCACTTTGTATAGCATATCCACGTATTGGAAAATAGGATCATCCGAAAGGTGCTTGAGACTGAATTCGCGCTGCAGCATATAGCGTGGATCGGTTTTACGAAGAACGGCGTGGCCAAAGCCAGGAATTACCTGTCCTGACTTAAGTGTTTCCCAAACAAATTGTTTCATTTCTTCTTCAGTTGGAACCCTGTCATCCATCTTGTTTCTCAACCACTGCACCCAACGAAGAACTTCCTGGTTCGCCAGGCCATGCAATGGCCCTGCCAAACCATTCACCATGGCTGATATAGAGAGGTAAACATCCGAAAGCGAACTGCCCACAAGATGGCCGGTATGGGCACTCACATTACCACCTTCATGGTCAGCATGTGTTATAAAATGCATACGGGCTACATCATCGTAAGGCTTTCCAATTCCCATCATATGTGCGAAATTCGCACCAAAATCAAGATTTGGGTTCGACTGAATCCGCTTTCCGTCGCGATATAACTTAGCATATGTGTATGTTGCAATTTCAGGCAGTTTGGCCAGGAGGTTCAGGGCATCCTCGTACATAGGATCCCAGTAATCTTCCTTATGTAGCTTTGCTGAAAGATATTTTTTTGCAAAAAACGACTCGCGGTGCATAGTAAGTATTGCCGTTGAAAAAACAGTCATCGGATGGCTGCAACAAGGCATACTATCAATTACTTCGTATATATAACGTGGCAGGATGCGCCTTTTGTTGAATTCATCAACTATTTCGCTTAGTTCCTCTGCGTTGGGAATATCGCCGGTGAGCAACAGATAGAAGAGACCTTCAACATAAGGCATTTCACTTCCCGGGGGTTTAGGGAGTTTTTCGAAAACTTCCGGAAGAGTGTATCCCCTGTATCGGATTCCTTCCATTGGATCGAGGTAAGAAATATCGGTAACAAGTGATTTCACACCACGCATACCGCCTATTATCTGCGATATCGTAATTTGATCCACCACCACGTTGCCAAATTCTTTCATCAGACGTTCAGTACGCGGACGCCATTCAGCTATTTTTTGATGTAGTTTATCTTTCAGTCTGGTTGCCATGGGTGTTTTCTGATTATTTGGTTAAAGAAATAAGTACTTGTCATTAAAAAGCATTGATATTGGCAATAAGAGCATCGGCAAATTCCGAAGTTTTCAGTTTGGTGGCCCCATCCATCAGCCTATGGAAATCATAGGTTACTGTTTTATCCTGAATGGTTTTCTCCATACTTTGATATATAAGACTGGCTGCTTCATCCCATCCAAGATATTCAAACATGAGTGCGCCTGAAAGTATTACCGAGCCAGGATTCACCTGGTCAAGATTTGCATATTTGGGGGCAGTTCCGTGTGTAGCTTCAAAAATTGCATAGCCGTTATTATAATTAATATTTGCACCGGGAGCTATTCCAATGCCTCCTACCATGGCAGCCAATGCATCTGATATATAATCGCCGTTTAAATTAAGCGTTGCTATTACTGAATATTCTTCCGGACGGAGAAGTATTTGCTGAAGGAACGCATCTGCAATAACATCTTTGATTAATAGTTTCCCGTCAGCCAAAGCATCTGCCTGGGCTTTGTCGGCAGCTTCCTTTCCACTTATTTCATTGATGCGATCATATTCCATCCACGTAAAAGTTTGCCCGCCAAATTCCCGTCCGGCAAGTTCATAACCCCATTTCTTAAATGCACCTTCGGTAAATTTCATAATATTTCCCTTATGCACAATCGTTACCGACGGCAACTTGCGCTCAAGGGCAAAGAGGATGGCTGCACGTACAAGCCTTTCTGTACCCTCTTTTGAAACCGGTTTTATCCCGATCGAGGATGTTTCCGGAAAACGTATTTTCTTAACACCCATCTCATTCACCAAAAAGCTGATCATTTTTTCGCATTCCGCGGTGCCATGCATGTATTCTATGCCTGCATATATATCTTCAGTATTCTCCCGGAAAATGTGCATATCCACCTTCTCGGGATGCTTTACAGGACTTGGCACTCCTGTAAACCAACGTACAGGCCGAAGGCACACATACAAATCAAGTTCCTGGCGCAACGCAACATTAAGAGAGCGGATACCTCCACCTGTTGGTGTAGTAAGCGGACCTTTAATACCCACAATATATTCCCTGAAGGCCTTTAGTGTATCTTCAGGTAACCAGGAACCTGTATGTTTGAATGCTTTTTCCCCGGCCATTACTTCCTTCCATATAATCTGCCGTTTGCCATTATATGTTTTTGCAACTACAGCGTCAAAAACCCTTACTGCTGCCGCCCATATATCAGGGCCTGTTCCATCTCCTTCAATAAAAGGTATTATTGGTTGATCCGGTACGTTTAAAGTACCATTAATAAATGTGATTTTATTCCCGTTCATTCGTAATTAAAATAATTTCAGGTGTAAAAATAATCCGATTTAGGTGTAAAAATACAAAAACATTCAAAAATTTACATATAAAATCAATCTAAATTAGTAAATATAGAATTGAGAGGAATTTTGAAGTATCCAGAACCCTGAATTACCAAGAATTTGAGCGTTAAATTGACATCATTAGTCACATACAAATAAATTGCATTATATACCAAATTATTGAACCAAGGAAACCCATAAAAAAAACGCCACCCAAATAATTGAGCAGCGTTTTTGAATATTTGTTTTAGTCACTAATTAAGTGTGAATCGTATCGGCATATTAAATTGAACACGAACACTCTGGCCATTTTGTTTGCCAGGACGCCATGAAGGCATCATTCTAACTACCCTAAGAGCCTCCTCATCGCATCCACCTCCGATACCACGAAGTACTCTAACATCCGTAACTTTCCCTTTTGAATCAACTACGAAGGAAACATATACAGTGCCCTGAATGCCACTTTC
>CAZEDO010000061.1:0-2410 GCA_964511085.1 uncultured Lentimicrobiaceae bacterium | reverse complement strand
AAGCATAATTGCAATTGAAATGAGTAAAGCCCTGGTAACGTGTTTATTATACAATTTACGCAAAAAGTACGCTCCATACAATTTATTCCGGTGCTCAAAGACAATTTCGTCCATGGCCTCGAACATGACTTTTTGATTTGTCATATGTATCTTGTTTTAAAATTAAAACCCAATGGGTTAATTACTATCATTTTGGAGCAGCTTCTATCAATTTCAATTCAGTTTTTGAAATATCAACAACTGCGTAACTGGCGATAGTAGTAATTGCCATCTCATCAATGATGTCAACAATATTTTTGTACTTTGCCTTCTCATCAGCCTTAATAAGAATAATAGGAGCATTTTTATCAGATTTTTTCAGCTCCTTAATTCTGCTATTTAAAGTTGAATCGGCCATTACAAGTTCCCCCTTTATCACTTTTTGACGAAGATCAGCAACGGCTTTAAAAACTATCTTGTTTCTTTGAAGAAGTACCTTACGGATGCCGTCCTTGCTGTAATCTGACTTTGTTAATGTTGGCAAAGGTTTATTAGGATCAGCAACGCCATAGAAATAGTAGATAAGATCATTCCCGGACAGCAGGATATTAAGGGTTTTGTTAGCTGCAATCAGCGGAGCATCCTTCGGCTTATTATCATCGCTCTTTTCGGGCATGGTGATTTCCATCGCCTTAGGCTTGCTGAAAGCAGTAGTTAGCATAAAAAAGGTTATGAGCAAACACATCAGGTCAACCATTGGGGTCATATCGATATGTGTCGAAAACTTTTTGGCTTTCTTTTTGCCACCTTTTTGCTTACCTTCTGCTTGAATTATTTCAGCCATAGTATTAGGTCTTTTGATTAAATGTCAATATAAATACTAATCTTCCAATTTTGCTTCTTCTTTCTGAAGGTTCGTAGTAAGGTTAAACCTGTTAACCTTATTTTCCTGCAGGATATCCATCACACGTTTTACAGTTTTGAAATCAGAATCTGCATCACCTTTAATAGCAACTTCAGCGTTAGGATTCTGCAACCTGATAAACCTGACCCACAGATTGAGCTGGTTGTCAGCAGAATCAATTGGCATTCCAATCTGAAATTTATCGCGATCCTTGGATTCGGTTGTATTCAGCCAGGCTTTAAGATTTTCTGCAGGCATACCAAAAGAGGCCCACGTTGAAAAGGTTTTTAATTCCTTATCTGTAAACTGGAGGCTTAATTGTTCGGCAACCTTTTTCAAGACTTCTTTTCTCACAAGCACGGCGGTGTCGAGTCCATTGTCAAAATTCATGAACACCTTGTTATCCTTGCCAATAAGAATCGTAATGACGTTCTTTTCAGGAGTCATCTTTTCGCTGATTGAGTTTGGCGTATCAATAACTGCAGCCTCCTGTGGGCGAAAAGACGTTGTTAACATAAAGAAGGTAAGCAAAAGGGCAAATAAGTCCACCATAGGCGTCATGTCTATGTGGGGTGTTTTTACCGGTAGCTTAATTTTGGGCATGGTATCATTTTTAATAGATTGATAACCGGGCGAAAATCGCCATACTTTATTTTATCAAGGTGCGAAACCTATTTGTTTTGTGCAGCAAAGGTCTGAGTGAGACTAAAACCTGCTTCATCAATTTTATAAGTCATTGCATCAATCTTCGTTGAGAAATAGTTGTAGAAGATGATAGCAAGTGTAGATCCTGTGATACCAAATGCAGTGTTGATAAGGGCTTCTGAAATCCCAGTCGCAAGAGCAAGTGCATCAGGTGCACCAGCCTGAGCCAAAGCAGCAAATGCCCGGATCATACCTAATACAGTTCCAATAAGGCCGATAAGTACAGAGATAGACGCAATGGTTGAGAGAATTACCAGGTTGCGCGACATCATCGGTAACTCAAGAGCTGTTGCCTCTTCAAATTCTTTCTGCAACGATACCAGTTTCTGGTCTTTGTCAAGGTTAACATCAGTTTGAAGATCTTTGTATTTCTTCAGCCCTGCACGCATTACATTACCAATGGAACCTTTTTGCTTGTCACAACTTGCAATAGCTTTATCAATCTCATTGTTTTTCAGGAAATTCTGAAGATTAGTAACAAATACATTGATAGGGCCTGTACCCTTAGCTT
Source organism: uncultured Lentimicrobiaceae bacterium (assembly GCA_964511085.1). Lineage (GTDB taxonomy): Bacteria > Bacteroidota > Bacteroidia > Bacteroidales > DASVHX01 > DASVHX01. The sequence continues at coordinate 311 of CAZEDO010000061.1, read as the reverse complement.
TGCGCAGGGTGATAGCCCTTTCGATCGTAAATGTAAGAAGGACAATAATTAAGGTAATTAAAAGAGGCACAATCATACCTCCTTTGTAAACCATTGCCAGATAATTGCCTGGGATTGGTGCGCCATTAGGATTTCCTCCAAGGAAGTTGACTGGGTTTCCCAGAACCAAGTAGTAAATAAGAAAAGCGACTGCCAAAGCAATCAGAATGACACCTGCTGCGAAAGCTGACCGCATTGCTTCTTTCAACGATTGACCGTTTTTGCTCATTGTAAAAAGATTTAAGATTAATAAATGTTTCTATTTGTTTTTG
>CAZEDO010000060.1:0-22564 GCA_964511085.1 uncultured Lentimicrobiaceae bacterium | reverse complement strand
GACTGCTGAGACCTGGCAGCTTAAAAAAAATATTTAAATTCCTTGAGTTTTCTCAATATTCATCTCTACCTTTGATGTAGCCAGCCGTTGCTATAACTAAATATTTCTACAAAACCCACTACCACTTCTGAACCCGAAATACCTGGACGGTACTATTTGCTTATGTTTTTATAAATGATCGAAGGATTTTAGGGTTTATTTCGCTTAAAAAGATACTTTGAGGCAGGTGACTAAAGTGAGCATATCATCTTACTGTTTTGTTGATTATGATACACTATAATACTTTCCCATATACTTTTCTGCTTTACATCTTTCTTGGTATAACATGTTCAGTAGTTAAAGGCCAGGGGCCGGGCACATGCCCGAATTCTGACTTCAGCCTTGGAGATTTTACAAATTGGGATGGATATTACGGTCATTTTACAAACCCGGCTGAATCTCATGGCTTCGCTTTAAACAGGCATACCATAATAAATGCTCCCGGAAGCTATGATCTGCACTCCTGTGGTGAATTGCTAACAATTCCGCCAGGTGAAAGCCACAGTGCAAGGCTTGGAAATTCTGATGTTTACTCAGAGGCAGAGCAGCTCAGATATTCAATAGATGTGACCAATGAAACTAATCTCTTCATTTATAAATATGCTGTTGTTCTCGTCAATTTCGATCACCTGCCGGAATTACAGCCAAATTTTACAATTGAAGTTAATGACAATTCGGGAAATGTGATTGATCCTGTTTGTGGATATTATCATATTTATGCGCAGACAGGGCTTCCTGATTGGCATTCGTGTACATATTTGGGAGAGAACATAATCTGGAAAGACTGGACAACTGTTGGTATTGATTTATCGCCCTACACCGGGCAAACAATCACCATTGTTTTCACCACAAGGGATTGCGCAAGTTTAATGCACTATGGTTATGCCTATATATCAGCGCATTGCGGTAGTTTGCAGATTCTTTATGATGGATGCTTAAGCGACACGACTGCATCCGTTACGGCTCCTCCCGGATTTACTTACTTATGGAGCAATGGAGCCACAACACAAACAACCATTCTACATAACCCTTCGCCCGGAAAAGTTGACAGTTGCATACTTACCGCTGCCAATGGCTGCAAAGTAACTATCCATGCATCTTTTGAACCAACAATTGTGAAGGCTGGTTTTGATGCCCCGCCGGACTGTATTGGCACAGCGATAGCTTTTAATGATAGCAGTACAACAAATAAGAGTATAATCACAAACTGGAAATGGGACTTCGGCGATGGCTCCCCACCGGTTACCGATGTTCAGGACCCGCAACATAGCTATAGCTCCATCGGGCCATTCAATGCAAGGCTGGTTGCGTATTCATCTGTAGGCTGTGCTGACACAGCAAACAAATTGATTGAAGTCGCTCCTGTCCCTGTTTTAGCTTTTACTCCCGGATATACATGCAGCAGCAAAATAACAATTGACACTATATATTTCTACGAGCAGGTGCGCCTGGCTGCGCCGGCAGGCTTTAGCCATTATACATGGAACACAGGCGACAGCACATGGTCCATCCTTGTAACAACAGAAGGATGGTATAAAGTAACCATTGAAAATGCTGACCATTGTTACACCACAGACTCGGTAATGCTGGCATATTGTTATGTTCCGCTAAACATGCCGAATGCGTTCAGCCCGAACAATGATGGCTTTAACGATCTCTTCCGCCCCTTAACCCTGCCCGAAAAAGTTTCTTCTTTCATCATGTTTATATACAATAGCTCCGGATCAATCATTTACGAGACCCGCGATGTTCGAAGAGGGTGGGATGGCACAAATAAGGGCAAGCCTGTAGCAACAGGCATATACACCTATCATGTTATATACGAAAATCCCTCGGGGGAGAAAGATGAACGCACAGGAATCGTGACATTGCTGAAGTAGGGATTGAAATGTATGAATTTATATATATAACCATCTTTAAATCAAACAACTGAAACCATGCAAAAAAAAGTCAGAATTATCATCGCCATGATAAATGCAGTAGCAGTTTCAATAGTATTGACTAACTGCAGCTCAGTTAACATGGCCCCTGTAGACAAGGCGGCTCCTGATAGCCTCTCTGTCGCGAAAGAGGAACAATTACGGATAGCCGATTCAATGGCAGCTGCAGTAATGCCTCATTTCCCCTGGCCACCGCCAAAAGCTTCCGCATTCACAAAGATACCGCGCAACATGCTTGTAAAGCCCGGAGAATCTAAAACCCTCAAACAGGTGACTGATGCACTGGAACAGGCTTTGAGCCAGGCAGGGTATTCAGAAGTGAGCTATTATTGGGTTCCAAATGGATTTGCGATAGTATCGCGGCTGGAACAGATCAATAAGGACGGTTCACCGTGCAAGGGAAATAAACGATGGGCGGTTAATTACAAAAACCCGGAGGTTTTTTCTCTGGCGTCGTATCTAAAAGCACTCTTCTCTGCACAACCTGGCTATTTCAGGGTGATCTCATTTATACTGACCTCCGAATCATTTGCTCAATCGCAGGCAGAGATGAGCAAAGGTGATGCCACCGCTCTGGTAAACAATGGAGATAAAAATGTACAAAAACAACTGGGGGCATTCCCTTTCGGGGAGAACTATTATTGCACGGCCCTTATCTACGAGTTTGAACAAAAAACCGCCAATTCAAAAGTATTTTTCAGCGATCCAAGCCAGGTTGCCGGAAAAGACCATCTGGAAAAATCTAAAATATGGGAGGGCCTTCAACATGAGTAAAAACGTTACAATGAAAACGGCCAAGCGGGCACTGGCCTCAATCTGGTTCATTATAGGGGGAATACTATTCCTCGTCGTCTTCCTGCAGACACTTCTCGGTCACTATGGCGATAAGGTGAATGAAGCCTGGTCCTGGCTTATCCCCATGATCTTTCCAACACTTTCCGTTATTATCGGCGTATTTGTCGGTGATTCATTGGGCAAAAATGATACTTCGCTTTTAGTGGATAGCTTCATCTTTAAGCTGACTATAGCGCTTTCGGTGGTTTATCTCCTGGCCATCAGCTTGGTTATATTCATTAACCCGCTTACCGAATTTGATGCAATAACTATGATGAAGATGTCCAATTTTGGACTTGGACCATTGCAGGGTATCGTAATAGCGGCCATGGCTATTTTCTTTGTGAAAAAAGAGAAGTAAGTAAATGTTAGGGTTAAATGCAACCCGAAAAAGCGATTTTTGTCAAAATGCCGGTGTATGACACTATCTTGCACTACCCTCATTCGCCAGATGCTGTAGCAAAGCACAATATGAGAAAGCTAGGATCAGGCTACGCCTGAATTGACCTATCCTTCGCGCAATAACCTGTATTCATTTATTGTGAAGTACAAAGGACAGGTATCTTATTCAAAAGAATTTTCACTACATCGAAGTATCAACGGAAACGCACCTGCGCAACCTGGTGGTTTATATTCATAATAACCCGGTACATCATGGTTTTTGTGATTATATATGGGATTACCCATGGTCATCTTATGGCACGATAGTATCTCTACATCCGACCAAACTGCAACGCCAGCGTGTAATCGGATGGTTTGATGATAAAGCTGATTTTGTGGAAGTTCATAAACGGCAACCTGAAACAAAGTTGATTGAAAAATTTATAATTGAGTAAGCTAACCGGGATTGATTAACCTTTAAATTTGAAGTTCTGAAAATTTAATCCCATTATGAACAGCATCGTCAATCAAAAGGATATAGAAAAACTCCTTAAGGCAGATGCTGTTTTTACAAAAATATATGATCAATATGGTCCACCACCCGATTGGAGCAGGCCTCAGGGGTTTATTACTTTATCTAAAATTATTCTGGAACAACAAGTAAGCCTGCAATCCTCAAACGCACATTTCAACAAACTCAATTCCTACATGTCTGCATTTACCCCGGAGGAAATTGTGAAACTATCGGATAATGAGATGCGACATTGCCAGATAAGCAAGCAGAAATCAACGTACCTGAGAGAATTATCATTGACCATTATTGACAGAAAAATTGAGCTTGATCGTTTTTCGGGGTTGCCTGTTGATGAAGTCAGGCAGCAACTTAAATGTATTAAGGGAATAGGTGATTGGACAGTTGATATTTACATGATGTTTTGCTTACAGGCAAAGGATATTTTCCCATCCGGAGATGTTGCAGTTATCAATACAGTAAAGGAACTAACCAATGCAGGAAGCAAAGCCGAAATTGTAGCTTATGTTTCAAAATGGAAACCTTACCGGTCATTGGCAACACACTTCTTATGGCATTATTATCTGAGTAAACGGAACCGGAGTTCAATGCTGTAAGATGCTAATATGTCCGACAAGCAAAAACCGTAAGGTTTGAGCATCCTGTTTGAAATGACAGCATTTTATAGTAATTTTAGCATTGAAAAAGACAACCCTGCAGGCAACCTTTGAGCAAAATTGTGTCTCTTTATAAACATCATTTCCTATTCTTATAAATTTACAAAACTATGAATAAGATGAAAAGAATAATTTCCATGTTGCTCCTGTTAACAGTAACAGTAGCAATTGCCGTTGCACAGCAACCCTATGTAACCCTGAATGGTCATGTACTGAACCAGCAAACCGGTGACCCTATAGCCGGGCAAACCATGTATATTTCGGTTGACAGCACCAACTATCCCGGATACAATGATCAGGTAATTACGGATGAAACCGGTTTTTATACTGACCAGATACCTTACATTGCCGGTACATTCCCAGGTGTGATTATGGTATCCACATACGACTGCAATGGTATGATAGTGACAAATACTGCCGGATTTTACCCTGGTGTCCAGATTGTCACTCTTGATTTCAACATCTGTGGAAATCCGATACAAGGCTGTATTGCATCCTTTAGATACCTGCCTGCCTCAGACGATATGCTGACAATTAATTTTGTTGATGCAAGCTATGCTACGCCTGGTTCAACAATTAACAACTGGTACTGGAATTTTGGTGACGGTTCTGTTTCAACAGAACAGAATCCGGTTCACACTTTTGCTGCACCTGGCTTTTTTAATGTCTGTCTCACAATAAGCAGTAATGACAGTTTATGCAGCAGCATTTATTGCATGCCGGTTGAAGTAGGGTCAACCAATCCCGGACCTTGCGAAAACTCTTTCTCGTATTACAGTGATTCCACAACTACAGGATATATATTCCAAGGCTGGGTGATGAATGGGCAAGCCGATACCTGGTACTGGGATTTCGGCGACGGGGCTACAGCAACAGGCCAAACTGTATCACATTCCTTTGCCGGCACTAACACGAATTACACAGTTTGCCTGACCACAACAGGCCCTGGGCCCGACAGTACTTCCTGCACTGCTGTTTCCTGCCAGGATATATTCACCTATATTCCCTCGCCATGTGAGAGTTCCTTCTGGTACAACCCTGACTCAAGCGGTACCGGCTATATATTTGAAGGCTGGGCCATGAATAACCAGGTGAACTCATGGCTCTGGGATTTTGGCGATGGAGTTACAGCAACAGGACAAACAGTATCGCATTCCTTTGCCGGCACGAACGCGAACTACACAGTCTGCCTTACAACAACTGGAATAGAACCTGATGGCACAACCTGCACGTATACATCATGTCAGGATGTATTTATTTATATACCTTCTCCTTGTGAGAGTTATTTCTGGTCCTACCCGGATTCATCGAACAATGCCTATACTTTTGAAGGATGGGCCAATAACAACCAGATTGATTCATGGACCTGGGATTTTGGAGACGGAACTACTGTATCAGGCCAGGTTGTTACACACACCTTTACCGGCACGAATATATTTTATAACGTATGCCTCACCACTACCGGTACCGGCGCAAACGGTGAAACATGCACTTTTGTTTCCTGCCAGGATGTATATGTTTATTTCCCTTCCCCTTGCCAGAACTATTTTAACGCCTATACAAATGATGGTTCTACATACTCTTTTGAAGGGTACATGATTTCAGGAGGTACAGCAAACTATACCTGGGATTTTGGAGATGGGTCAACCGGAGCAGGACAACAGGTTTCACATACTTTCGCAAATGCCGGAACAGCTTACAATGTATGCCTTACTACATTTGCCAATGATCCGTCAACGTACGACAGCTGCTTCAGTATGAGCTGTCAGCCGGTATTCCCCAATGGCGGATCCTCTTGCATTGCTGTCATGTCTGCTATTAGTGACTCCTCAGGATATACATACCAATTCAGTGACCTTTCACAAAGCTATCATAGCTTCATTTTCTGGGATTTCGGCGATGGCGGACAATCAACTCAGGCCAATCCGGTTCACATCTATCCCGCTCCCGGTTTGTATTGGGCATGTCTCACAATTGGCGACAGCCTGACGAATTGCTGGAACCAAACCTGCCAGGAAATCTGGGTAAACATTATTCAGCCCGGATGCCAGGCTTCATTCTTCGCGTTCCCTGCTGATTCTGTTGCTACTTCTCTCAGTTACATGTTTATCAATACTTCAGCTCCTGGATATTCAAACCAGCAGTGGTCTTTTGGGGACGGAACCAGCTCTTCTGATGCAAATCCGATTCATACTTATTCTGGTCCAGGCGTATACAACGCATGTCTTACCATCTGGGATTCTACAGGTTTTTGCCAGAACACTTTCTGTATGGATATTTATGCCGGGCAAAACAGTGGCAGTTTTACTATCAATGGAATTGTTCTTGCCGGAAACACCCCTGCAGATCAGGGTATAGTATGGCTGATAGGGGCAAACAATAACTTTTATGCTGAAACCCTTATCGATTCATCCGGAACCTATTATTTTGGGGGCGTCCCTGCCGGGTCTTACTACATCTACGCGATGCTAACACCTGGTTCACAGAATTTCTTCGGATACCTGCCAACTTACTATGCAAACTCTCTCACCTGGCAAGGAGCTACCATTGTTAATGCAGGTGAACCTAATGCCTGGCACCCAATAAGTCTTGTTCCTTCAATTTACTGGGTACAGGGCAATGCCGGAATTACTGGTACTATAAACTGGGGAGGATCATTTAAATCAGGGGGTAACCCGGCAGCAAATGTTGAGATTATCCTGTTCAACAGCACTGGCGCTCCAATTGCTTACACATTCTCGGATGCTGATGGAAACTTTGTTTTCAATAACCTGCCCTATGGAGAATATACTCTCCATGCAGAGATGACTGGTAAAACTACCGGGGCTGTTGTCATTATCCTGAGTGAAAATACGGCTACTGTCAATATCAATTTTATAATTACTGAAGCTGCTATTTCAGTATTAGGCATTGGTGACATGAAAGCTCCGGAATCCGCTGCTGGTAATCCATACCCAAATCCGGTAGGCGAAACACTCTTTCTTGATTTGAACACCCAGTCTTCATCAACTGCTTTAGCCGAGATTATCGACTTGCAAGGCCGCATTATCCTTACAGAATCAATCGGGTTGTTGGCTGGGAGGAACCTTATCAGCATTTCTACCGGAACACTTTGCAAAGGAATGTACCTGCTCAGGATAAGTACTGAAGGCCGGATGCTGGTTCAACGGAATTTTATCAGGTAACTTTTCTTTCTTGAACTGTAAACATTTTCGTGATTAAAACAACGGCCCCGGCAGAGATTGCCGGGGCGTTGCATTAATAAAAGCCTATATCATTTAAAGTGGGAATCCTGCCGGCATGCTTATAACACCTTATTAAATTTCCCGATAAAGAACCGTTTTGCAGAATTTTTTATTTACTTCAAAATCAACATTCTACTTATCCGGGTTATTCACCCCGAAATGGCAACGTCAACCTTATGACAAATTGTTTATAAAGGATTTTAGGTGCAAACGGATTATTAACCTAATCTCTCATTTATATGAAACGTTCTTACTTGTCATTCCTGATCCTTTTAGCATTTGCAACCAAAACTCAAGCCCGGATCCCCAACAATGGTTTTGAAAACCGGACCAGCTGAGGAGGATATAATCAGCCACATGGCTTGTCGTGTGTCAACGATTGGATAGGTTTAACAGAAAACTGATATTACATATTTAAACGAAGGTTTATAAATAGCAGCGCTTAAATCAGGTGATTTAACAGAAAATAAATTGATTATTCTACGATAATAATGGGAACTCAATTGTCTGCATTAATAGATAGCCTTTTTAAGATACATAGTCTCCTGTTAAAACTTTCACGGAAGAATAAATCAATCAGTTACCTGATCCTATAATGCGGAGCCAGAATTTTACTGAACCAGGATGCAGGAAGAATCCTTTTAAGTACTACCGCTAATTTTTGCTCAAATGCAGCAATGACATATCTTGAGTGAGGATTTTTCTTTTCGATCACCTTAACAAGTTTCCGGGCGAGTATATCAGGTGGCCATCCTCCGTTTTCATCTTTCTCAATAACGGAAAGAGTTTCTCTAAACTGTTTCGCATAAGGATCATCAGCAACCTCAGCCAGAAATTTCCGACGGTTAGCAGTATTATTTGTATGAAAATCTCCCGGATTTATAACTACAACTTTGATGTTGAATTGTTTAATTTCCATACGGAGTGCTTCACTCAGCCCTTCGATGGCAAATTTACCTGCCGAATAAAATGCCTGGAAAGGCAGACCCATCAACCCCCCAATAGAGCTGAAATTAACTATCATTCCTCTTCGTTGCTCACGCATGGCCGGCAAAACTTCCCTGAGCATATATACCATTCCCATAAAATTTGTATCCATCTGGAGCCTGATGTTTTCGACAGGTGTAGTTTCAATAGCTCCGCCTGTATGCATCCCGGCATTATTTATCAGAATGTCGATTCGCCCTTCCTGTTGTAATACCAAACCAACAGCCTGCTTTATCGAATCCGGATCTGTAAGGTCCATCTTCAAAATATGGATGCCTTGTTTACTTTCAATTTCTGTACGAACAGTACCATAAACGATATGACCTTTTTTGGCCAGCAGTTCAGCAGTTCTTTCTCCAAATCCTGACGATATCCCTGTAATGAGTATAACTTTTTGCATCGTAAATGTGCTGAGAAGAAAATGAGTGTAGAATTATTTTATAGCACCTTCTGTTGTAAGTACTCCAAGTTTCATGGCTGCTTTTGAAATCTTTTCGAACGCAATATCCAATTGTTCATAGGTATGGGTCGCCATGAGCGAAAACCGTATAAGACTGTCTTCCTTAGGAACACCAGGCGAAACAACCGGATTCACAAATATCCCTTCATCAAGAAGAAGCTTTGTCATTTTGAGTACTTTGTAATCATCACGGATAAACAAAGGAATAATAGGAGATTCGGATTTCCCGGTATCAAAACCCATTTCTTTGAATGCTTTCAACGCATAGGCCGTCAAATCCCAGAGATGTTTCATCCTTTCGGGTTCCGATACCATTATATCGAGTGCTGCCAGCGCAGTGGCTACCGATGGTGGAGTCATGCTGGCACTAAAGATCAATGAACGCGAATTGTGTTTCAGGAAATTGATTACTTCTTTGTCAGCAGCAATAAAACCGCCTAAGGAAGCCAATGATTTGGAAAAAGTCCCCATAGTAAGGTCTACTTCGTTGCTGAGACCAAAATGAGAAGCTGTTCCGGCACCGTCTTTGCCCAATACCCCTATTGCATGGGCATCGTCGACCATAATTGAAGCATTATACTTTCCGGCAAGCCTCACAATTTCTGGCAAGTTAACAATGTCGCCCTCCATGGAGAATATACCATCTACAACAATCAGCTTGATTTTATCCGGCTCGCAAAGTCTCAATTTAGCCTCAAGGGCCTGCATATCATTGTGCTTATACTTAAATATTTTAGAGAAGGACAGCCTGCTGCCCTCAATAATTGATGCGTGATCAAATTCATCCAGCAGCAAATAGTCATTACGACCGGTCAGCACCGATACAACCCCTAAGTTAACCTGGAAACCTGTACTGTAACAAATAGCTGCATCTTTGTTCAGCAATCTGGCAAGCCTTTCCTCCAATTCAATATGAATATCGAGTGTGCCATTTAAAAACCGGGAACCAGCACAGCCAGTTCCATATTTATCAATGGCCTTCTTTGCAGCTTCTTTGATTTTTGGGTGGTTGGTAAGTCCCAGGTAACTATTGGAACCGAACATCAGGACTTTTTTTCCGTTTGTAATAACTTCCGTATCCTGATCAGATTCAATAACCCTAAAATAGGGATATATGCCGGCCTCTATAGCTTTTTGAGGAGCATCATATTCTGACATTTTATCCTGTAGTAGCCTTACCAAATCATCTAATTTTAATGTATGCTTAAATGCAAAAATAAGGAAATATTGAAAGTCTGTACAATCTTATAACATGAATCGCCTTCCTGTCACAGTTCATTACCTGAGATTCCACTGGCTATATCCGCTCTCCCGCCAGCCTCTTAAAATAGAGGCTTTCTTATAAACTATTAATTGACTTGCCGTAAATTTTGAATTCACGAATAGCTACAACATATTTGCACATAAAATGACTCTTCTGCCAGGCGCGTTTAGCTTCGCTGAGATCACTTCGTTCGGTTGCAACTAGTGCCTCTTTTATTGTCGTTTGTAACGACACTTGTTTTGTAAAATATTAGTAATAAATGACCAGGTACGCATTAAAAGCGTGCGCCAGTTTAATCCGGGAGCGACTTAAAGTCGCGCCCGGGCTAACCCTGAAAGGCTATTTCCCTTTTTTCTTCAAAATCACCTCAATCTCATCCATTACTTTGTTCATGGCGGCAATGGTTTTTTCAAACGGTTCGGAAGTTGACATGTCCACACCGGCTTTTTTCAGTAATTCAATGGGGTAGTCTGAGCCGCCGGCTGAAAGGAATTCCAGGTATTTATCTAATGCATTTTTGTCGCCGCTCATCACTTTTTCGGCAAGTGCCGTAGATGCCGTAAACGAAGTGCTGTACTGATACACATAGAAATTATAATAGAAATGCGGAATAAAAGCCCATTCCATACCTATGTAATCGTCCACCTTGCAAATTCCTTGGTCGTGGCCATAGTATGATTTTACAATATCCATATATATTTTTGAAAAGGAATCGCCCGTGAGCGGTGATCCTTTTTCGGCAGCTTCATGTATTTTAAGCTCAAATTCGGCAAACTGTGTCTGGCGGAATAATGTGCCTTTAAATCCATCGAGCCGGTTCATGAGCAACGAAAGTTTAATCTCGTCGTTTGTTTCGTTTTTCACCATGTAGTTAAACAGCAGAGCCTCGTTAAATGTAGAAGCTACTTCGGCTACAAATGTCTGGTATCTGGCAAGCGGATAAGGCTGTTTTGTATTCGAGAGATAGCTTTGCATTGTGTGTCCCAGTTCGTGGGCCAGGGTGCTTACGTCATTGTATTGGCCGTTGTAGTTCATCTTGATGAAAGGATGGCCATCGTAAAAAGAACCATCGGAATAAGCGCCGGTTTGTTTTCCGGGTGTAGGGTAAACATCTATCCAGCGTTCGTCCATAGCTTTTTTAATGATGGCAACATATGCTGCACCCATCGGATTAAGGGCTTCCAGGATAACCTTTGAAGCATCTTCATAGCCGTATTTCAGGTCAACATTTTTCACAACGGGGGCATACATGTCATAATATTTAAGTGTATCCACACCCATCATACGTTTTTTAATCGCCAGATAACGGTGAAATGCGGGTAGGTTTTTATTTACATTGTCAATTAATGACTGATATACCTGCACCGGGATATTGCTGGGATCGGTAGCAGACGCGAGTGATGATTCATAATTGCGTGCCCTGGCCTGGAAAATATGAGATTGCACATGTCCGGAAAGCATTTCGCCATACGATGCTTTAAATTTATTGTAGTTGTTCCAGAAAGTTTCAAATACAAGCTTTCGATCGGCACGGTTGGCCGAAGCACGTATTCTGCTGTATTCTGATTGCGTTAACGAAATATTTTTTCCATCCGTGAGGGTCACATCGGGCGCTGGCATTTCGGCATTCGAAAAAGTATTGAAAACTGATGCTGCAACACCATCAACCGGAGCCGATAAGGCGAGAATACGCTCTTCGGCTTCGCTCAGTGTATGCTTTTTCATACGGAACATATTATCCAACTTCATGCGATAGGGTTCAAGTCTGGGTTCTGACCGGATAAAGCCATCAATTAAATTCCAATCAACAGCTAGAATTTCAGGTTCAACAAATGCTGATTTGGCACCGAAACCAGCTAACATTTGTTCCAACTCCTGCTTCATCCCGGCGTACTTCATGTCGCGTGTATCCAGGTCGGAATTCAGGTTGGCATAGAGGTAGAGCTTGTTCGACTCCTTTGTCATATCCGCGTTGTACTCCATGCATTTGAGTAAATCTGAAGCCGATCTAGTCAATGTTCCTTTGAATTGTACAACATTATCAAGCTTTAACGAAAGGATGTCTTTTGCCACGCGCCAATCTGCATCGGACTTGTAGATGTCCGAAAGATTCCATTTAAAATTGTCGGGAATATCGTTCCTTGTTTTCTGGCTATAACTGTTCATGGCCACAAACGTACTAAAAACAATCATTACTAATAGTTTGCCTGATAAGCTGATTCGTTTTGTCATTGTATCATTGGATTTGAGGGTACAAGTATAACCAAAAAATGAATTGCTGGATCTGGAATAATGCCTGCCCAGACTGGTTTGAGCGCAAATTTCCTGCTATATCATTCACAACAATCAAAATAAGATAATAAACGTCCTCTTCCCTTATTAATTCCATCCCATTAAATTAAAGTGCCCATCAGGCGGGGAATAGGTAGAATTTTCATAATTTTGATCTTCGCGGGGAATAGCCTGCTTTTAAGTTTTATGAATATCGTATGAAGAAATCAATCAGTATCGGAGTTGCAATCGTCATTGTAGTATTACTGGCGGTATGGTATTTATTTGGAAGGGATAAATCCTTTGCCTCAGAAGTGACAGTAGCCGTTAAACAAGGCGATTTCAGTATTAATGTTACAACCACCGGTGAGCTACTGGCTAAAAAGAGTCAGGATATTAACGGACCGGCAGGCTTGCGCGAAATACGAATATGGCAGGTCCAGATAAGTGATATTATTCCCGAAGGAACTCTGGTAGATTCAGGGCAGTATGTTGCAGCACTAGATAAGACCGAAATAACCAACCGCATAAAAGACCTGGAAACTGAGCTGGAGAAACTGCAATCGCAATATACCAAAACCAGGCTGGACACCTCTATGGAAATGCGGAATTCCAGAGAGGACCTTGTAAATCTTAAATACGGCCTTGAAGAGAAACAAATTGTACTCGACCAATCCAAATATGAACCACCCGCTACTATACGCCAGGCAACACTTGATTTGGAGAAGAGTAAACGAGCCTGCGAACAGGCAATAAAAAATTATAAGCTTAAAACAGACAAAGCAAGGGCCGACATGCAGGATGTAAGTGCTTCGCTGGACCAGAGTAAACGCAAACTGGCCCAGATGAATGAGGTGCTGAAAGGCTTCACCATTACGGCACCGAAATCGGGCATGCTCATTTATAAACGCAACTGGGACGGCAGCAGGCAAGGTATCGGTACGACCATGAATGCCTGGGAGAATGTGGTTGCCACTCTGCCGAACCTAAAAGAAATGGTAACCAAAACATATGTAAACGAAATTGACATCAGCAAGATAAAAATCGGGCAAAAGGTACAGATAGGCGTTGATGCTTTCCCCGAGAAAAAGTTTACCGGCGAAGTGATGGAAGTAGCCAATATTGGTGAACAGATGAAGAACTCCAATGCCAAAGTGTTTGAGGTGAGGATAAAAGTGAATGAAACTGATTCTATTCTAAGGCCAGCAATGACCACTAAAAATCTGATTATTACTTCAGTAATAAAAAACGTGCTTTTTCTGCCTATCGAAAGTGTTCATAATACCGATAGTGTAACATATGTATATTCTGTGAAGCACAGGACAAGGCAGCAGGTGATTGTTGGTAAAACCAATGAGAACCATATCATCATCATCAAAGGGCTCAAAAAAAGCGATGAGGTGTATCTGGATGCGCCCGAAGGAGCTGATAAATGGTCACTCACACGCCTGACCCCATGAATCAGCTGGTAACCAAACGTTATGGGCACATCCTTCAGATAGCCCTTGAAGCGGTATTTGCCAATAGGTTCCGGTCGGTGCTTACCGCGCTTGGAATTATCTTTGGCGTTTCTGCCGTTATCGCCATGCTGGCTATTGGAACCGGCGCTAAACAGGAAATTCTGGAACAGATTAAACAAGTTGGTGTAAATAACATTATTATAATGCCCAACAGCGGCAAAGCCAATGAAAATGCAACGGATGAAAAACAACAAAGCAGCAAGGAGAAAGAAACTTATTCTCCGGGTCTCACTTTAAATGATGTCTCTGCAATAATGGAAGTAGTACCAACTATAGCCAGCATAAGCCCGGAAGTGATTTATGAAACTGACATCCTGAAAGATGGTGTTAGCTCTAAAGCCCGCCTCAGCGGTGTAACTCCCGACTATTTCAACATATTTTCACTTAAATTAGGAAGCGGTGAAATGTTTAATGGGGAACAATTACGCCAGGGGAAGGCAGTATGTATTATCGGAACATCCATCAAAAGCCGCTTTTTCCCAAAAGAAGATCCTTATGGAAAATATATTAAATGCGGCAATATATGGCTCAAAGTAATCGGTGTGCTTGAGAACCACAGTGTACGCAAGGACATAACCGAATCGATGGGTATAAGCGATTACAACAATTTTATCTATGCTCCTATTCAAACCATCCTGTTGCGCTACCGCGACCGTTCGCTAATAACTGCCGATATGGTTGGTGGGAGTAGTTCTACCCAGGTCTTTGGCGATGATGTTGCAATATTTAGTTCCAGCGAGAGTGCAGAAGGAACCTCTAACCAGCTGGATAAAATTATTGTACAGGTGAAGGAAAGTTCCCAAATCCCATCCACAACAGCCATTATCCAGCGCATGCTTAAGCGCCGCCATGCCGGAAACGAAGACTACGAGATAAAAGTACCGGAAGCTTTGCTGAAACAGGAACAGCGTACAAAAGATATTTTTAATATCGTTCTGGGTGCTATCGCCAGTATATCTTTAATTGTAGGTGGTATCGGCATAATGAACATCATGCTGGCATCAGTAGTGGAACGCACAAAGGAAATCGGCATTCGCATGGCAATGGGCGCAACCAAGAAGGATATTATCCTCCAGTTTCTTACCGAAGCTACAATTATAAGCCTTACAGGAGGAATAATCGGTATAGCCCTGGGAATAATCCTTTCAAAATTAATAACCCAGTTCACAGGAATTCAGACCATTGTCACGCTTATATCCATTGCAATTTCCTTTGGTGTGAGCGTAGCTGTTGGTATAACTTTCGGCTATATGCCAGCTAAAAAAGCTTCCGACCAGGATCCGGTGACTTCGTTGCGTTATGAATAAATAATAATTATGAAAACAAGTTTACTGATACCATTCATCCTGATTCATGGAATTCTCTGGATTTTACCCGTTGTATTAATTGGACAAACGCCAGCACGAAAACTTACCCTCGAACAGGTAATATCAATGGCACAAAGCCAATCGCCCGATGCTTTAAATGCCAAACATCGGTTTAAAAGCAGCTACTGGCAATACCGTACCTATACTGCCGGACTATTGCCAGCCCTCACTTTTGATGGAACACTTCCTAACCTGAACCGCAGCATCGACCGCATTACTTTGCCCGATGGCACCGATGCATTCATTAACCGCAGTCTGAGCAACTACAGTGCAAGTATGGCTCTAACGCAAAACCTTAAACTAACAGGTGGTCAAATTTTTCTGAATTCGAATATTGAACGGATTGATATCTTTGGCGACTCAACCCAGACTTCTTTTCTTACTTCGCCTCTTAATATCGGGTTACGTCAACCTCTGTTTGCTTATAATCCATACCGTTGGGATAAAAAGATTGAACCCCGCCGCTACACCGAAGCAGAAAGGCGCTATCAGGAAGATCTGGAGCAGGTAACAATCACTGCCATCAATTATTTTTTCGAATTACTCAATGCCCAGATTGCTTACCAGATTCAACAGACCAACCGGGCAAATAACGATACACTATACCAGATAGGTAAAGGACGCTATAACATTGGTACTATTGCCGAAAATGAATTATTACAGCTTGAATTGAGCTTGCTTACATCGAATGCTGAACTCGAAACTTCTGCCCTTGATCTGGAAACGAAAATATTTGACCTTAAATCGTTCCTTAGGATTAAAGACAACGAACCACTGGAAATAATTCCTCCAGCAGGAATAACAACGCTTATGATTGATGCTCAAAAAGCCATTGCCGAAGCTCGCAGCAACAGGGCGGATGCACTTACCTTCGAGCGCAGGCTTCTGGAAGCTGAAAGCAACGTGAACAGGGCCAAACTCGAAAACCGATTCAGCGCCAATCTGTTTGCGGTATATGGACTTACACAAAGTAGTCTCCGGCTAAAGGAAGCATATAAAAATCCACAGGAACAACAACAGTTAACTGTTGGAATTCAGATACCAATCCTGGACTGGGGATTAGGCAAGGGAAAAGTTAAAATGGCTGAATCGAACCTGGAACTGGAACGCACATCGGTAGAGCAGCAAATGACTGATTTCGATCAACAGGTTTACCTTAAAGTCAGCCAGTTTAATATCCAGAGAAACCAATTGAGGATTGCAGCAAAAAGTGATACAGTTGCCAGGAAACGCTACGAAGTAACCAAGCAGCGTTATTTGATAGGGAAGATAGATATTATTGAGCTCAACATTGCCCAAACTGAAAAAGATAATGCACGAAGAGGCTATTTCAGCGCTCTGCATAACTTCTGGGCAAACTACTATGAGATCAGGAAACAAACCCTGTTCGACTTTGCCATAAACAAGCCTATACGTTTTGATATCAATCAGATAACCAATCTGAGATAACTGTGGCTAATCTATTATCAGATGATTTGGAAATTTCTCGATACTGTTAAAAACAAAATTCTTATCCCGTTTAAAATAATTCCAAGGCAAGGAATTTCGTCCAAAAAACTTGCCTTATCTTTTACCATTGGCATTGTTGCCGGATCATTCCCGGTGATAGGTCTTACCAGTGTTGTTAGCTTACTTTTTCTGGTAGTGTTGAAGCAGAATTTTACAATCGTTCAGGCTATGAATTGGATAGTAGCTCCAATTCAATTGTTACTGATTATTCCGTTTATGCGTTTAGGGGCTATAGTTTTATTTAAAGATAACCTCAGTATTACCCTTGGGAATATTATAAAAGCTTTTGAACCGGGGCTATGGGAGGGATTAAAAACGGTAGGTTTATTGCATATCTATGCAGTGCTGGGCTGGGCAATTATCGCGATTCCATCTGGTATTGTCATGTACTATTTATTTTTCTTTCTATTCCGCTATCTGAGGATAATGAAGCAAACCGGAAAAGCAGCATAAATTTCAAATTTGTGCAGCAATTATAGAAGATTGATCAATCCTGCCATTGATAGTTTTCCCCTTTTCATTTTATTAATCACTTCGTTTGTTAGAACGGCTGAGGCTATATGCAGTAAGAGATTCCGGGCTTCTTACCTGTCCACCTACACCGAAATTTAAGCGGGGTAGAATGCTTGAATTAATAATGAAACCCTTATTGCACATACCCTTTATTACCGCTTGGTGTTCTGTGTGTTCAATTCTATTTCTTTCAATTTGATACATTTTCTGTCTTCCGTTTGTTGGGCAGGCTACTCTTTGGCAAGTTTTGATTTGAGTGTTTGCTTTTTGAGCGACTTGTCAATGTGTATGACTGCTAAGTAAGGGTTTGAGATTGCCATTTAAACAAAATTTCCATCAATATATTCCTGGAATTTCTCTTTATATTGCTCGCTTACAGGAATATATACTTTACCATCGAAAACAATCCGGTTTCGCTCTATAACTGAAATCTTGGCAAGGTTCACGATATAGGATCTGTGAACCCGCATAAACCGATCCGATGGCAGTTGTTCTTCCATGCTTTTCAGGCTCAGCTGGGTCATCACAGGGGTACTATTGACCAAATGTATTTTAATATACTCATGCTGGCTTTCAATGTATTTGATGTCATCCAGTTCGATGCGGATCAGTTTATAATCTGATTTTACAAACAGGTGATTGGCGGTTGTCCTGAAACTTTCCTTCTGATTATTTGAGGTTAGTTCCATAAGGTTTTTCACCTTAGTAGCCGCTTTCAGGAAATTGCTGAAAGTGATTGGTTTTAATAAATAATCGACAGCTTCAACCTGGAAACCCTCCACGGCATATTCGCTGTAGGCCGTCGTGAAAACAATATAAGGTTTGTTTGTCAGTGATTTTACAAATTCCATTCCACTGATATCGGGCATATTGATATCGATAAACAGGAGCTGAACATCGGTTGAGTCCAGGGTACTCATTGCCTCAGAGGCACTTCTGCATTCAGCCACCAATTCCAGGAAAGGAACTTTCTGAATATACCCCGCTATCTTTTTTACAGCCAGCGGTTCATCGTCAATCGCTATACAACGTATGTTCATACCGGGATTGTGAGGTTAACTTCAAACTCGTTTTCTTTGTCGGATATATCCAGCTTGTAATCCTGTTCGTATAAGAGATTCAGACTTTTTTTAATATTCTCCAGCCCAATGCCCGGATATTCGTCATATTGATTCGCAACGGATTTATGTTTGCTGTTTTTTATGATACAGCTCAGGGTGTTTTCATGGATATGTATTTCAAAATAAATATAGGATTTCTTCGGATAACTCACTCCATGTTTAAATGCATTTTCGAGCAATGAAATAAACAACATAGGTGGTATTTTGACATCCGGGATTTGATCGGGAATTAGAACGGTAACTTCTACCTCGTCCGAATGCCTGAGTTGCATCAACGAAATAAAACTATAAATAAATTCAATTTCTTTTTTCAGTTCAATGGTATTTTGAGCCGAATCGTAAAGCAAATAGCGCATAAGTGTCGAAAGCCGTTCAACCGCATCCTGGGCTTTTTCCGTATTCATTTCAATGAGCGAATGGATGTTGTTGAGTGTATTCATGAAAAAATGCGGGCTTACCTGGTGCCTTAACAGAGCAAGGTTTGTTTTGAGTTGTTCTTTCTCGGCATCTTTTCTCAGTTTCTCTTCGCTCAGCCATTTCGACATCAGTTTAATCGTTGTTCCTGCGCCAACTAATAAGATGCAAATGATAAGATTATCAGCAAAAGCCATAATGGGTGGTTTTTGGATGGGTGCAATGGGTAATAAACCAGTTGTGGCATCTGCAGGGGAACCAGGTTGATGCGGAAAACCTGATGGAAGGATGTTAATAGCTACTATTGCAATTATCAAAACAGAAACTGTAACAAAATAATACAGATATCTTTTTTTTAATAGTAATCGGGGTACCAGGACATACACATTGATTAGGAAAAGAATGAGATAGCCGAACACATGTGTCCAGTTATTTTTCACCTCATTCCAGTTGATTTGTCCTGAACCTCGTTCGCTGAAATAAGGTACCGAAAAAACAAATGACCAAATCAGGAAGTATGATAAAAATTCAATTTTCCGGCTGTCTAATGAAAGTCTTTTCATTTCACAAATGTATGTAAATCGTTAAAATTGTATTTTATAAATAACATTCGGAAAGAAACCAAGCTGATAGGTCGTGCTTATCGACTGACTTCTGGCATCATAGCTTTGTGAGAAAACGTTATTGTTGTCAGTGATGTTTTGCAGGTCAATGGAAAATGACTGCGATAGTTTTTTCGTCCGGCTGTTATAGGTATATCCAAGCTTAAAATCTAAACGGAAATAATTGGCATAAAAATCCGAATAGGCATCAGTAGATAATTGTTCGCGGCCTACAGCAGCTGAAGCTTCCAGATCAATCGGTGTGTAAGCCCTTCCTCCGGCATTGGTGCATTTGATATCGGCAGAGATTTTATTCCGTTTTTCGCTTCCCACATTCCATTCTTTCCCGCCCAAAATATTGAAAACGTATTTCCCGTTGAATGCTGTGTTTCGTTCTATTCCATCGCTTCCTTTGTATTTGGAACTGTAAATGGATGACGTAAACAACCCATAATATCCATGGCTGAAAAATTTCTCTATGGTTAATTCTATTCCATAGTTTGTTCCGGTTCCGTTATTTGCCAGACTGTCCTCCAAATCGGTCTTAAAACCTGCACCTGTATTCAGCATGGAGTAGCTGCTCGAAAAAGTATTTACCGGCACATTGTAGAGATATTGGTAATAAACTTCTGCTTTTAAGCGCCAGTCTTTGATGGGTTGCAAATCGTAGCCCAAAACAAAATGATGGCTTTTGGTAAAATCAAGGTTTTCATTGTTATAAACGTAGGAACCATCAGCTAGCTGAGTCTGTAAAAAGTAAACATTTATGGGTTGTGTTTGCGAATGAAGCCCATAGCCAAAAGTGAGGCTGCTTTTACTATCAATTTCGTATTTTAGCCCTAAACGCGGTTCAACTGAAAGAGAATTGTTAAAGAAAAACAGTTGGGAATGCAAACCTGCATTGAGTGTAAATTTATCATTGAAACTATATTTTGCGTGAGCGTAAGCTTGTGCCAGATTGGTGTAGCTGTTATAATCCCATATCTGATTCCAATCCGAACGTATATTCATTTTTTCCCTGTAATAAAGGTTCAACCCAATCAGTTCATCCTGTATACCAATTTTTACAAATAGCTTGGAATTTATCTTGGAATTATAACTGGTAGCAAAATTATAGCCTGTTTTGGTAACCCTATTTTCTGATTTTGTGTATGCGGAATCGGTTATTCGATCCAAGTCATAATCCGTTTGCCCTGACTTTGAATAGTTTAATCCAATATTAGAGCTAAAGTAGGATTTGCTGTTAATCTGTTTGAAATGCTTCAACCCTATAATGCCTATCTGGCTGCTCAAATCATGCCCGCCTCCGTTTCCATACATAGAACTCGTATTACCACCATCAATACTGATGCTGCTTGTTGCCAGAATTCCAAACAAGGTAAACTTGCCCAACTTACTGTTTCCAATGCTCACATTAAACGATAAATCCTGGTACGATGGCAATGCCGTGGTGCCTATATCAATACCTGCTGCCTGGGCAACACCTGCCAAAGCATAACGGTAACCAACCAGGTAAGATGAACCTTTTTCCTTACTGATTGGCCCTTCGGTGGTAGCTTCCAAACCAGTGATAAGGCCTGCCTGCAAGGTGGTTTCCCGTTTTTGCGTATTCCCGTTCCGGAAACCCAGGTCGAAAACCCCGGCGGTGGCATTGCCATATTCGGCAGGGAAAGCCGAAGTGAGGAAATCTGAGCTTTTCAAAATGTTGGTATTCAGGGCACTGACTGCACCACCGGTAGTTCCAACCGTTGCAAAATGGTTAGGGTTTGTAACGTTCATTCCATCAATACGCCATAAAACTCCTACCGGCGAATTGCCACGGATTACGATATCATTTCTGGAATCGTCGGGAGCACTTACTCCCGCATAATTTGCTGCCAGGCGTGCAGGGTCGCTACGCCCTCCTGCGTAGCGGTTCACCTCTTCAGTGGAGAAAGTACGGGCACTTACAGGAACTAAATTGTTTATGGTTCCGGTCTTTCTGTTGGCAGTTATAACCAACTCTTTCAAGAGTTTTAAATCCTCTTCCATGGCAATATCCAGCATAACTTCTTTTCCGGAAGTTACTACTACATTGGGCACAAATACATCTTTGAAACCGATGTACGAAACCTTTATTTCATACCTGTCGGGTACAACATCTGGCAGAACGTAATTACCATTCACGTCGGTTACAGTTCCTTTGTTTGCCGTTTTATTGATAATTTGAACCGTAGCGCCGGGAAGCGTGGTTTGTGACAGTTTATCAGTAACCACACCGCGTATATTTTGCTTATTGTTTTGGGCAAAAGTTATTTGGGTAATGAAAAGCGAAATTATAAATATGTATTTTCTCATTCTCGATTTGTTTTTGCTTCTGTATTCTATGACAGATGAAGTAAATAATTTTTGTTACTATGGTGAAAATCTGGCACAGTTTCGAACCCTCGCTTTGAGAGAGCTGAAATTGTGCCAGACACTATTTGTGAGTTATTTTATTATTAGCTTATCAAGTTCAACTGCATTTCCACTTTCAAACCTGATTAAATAAACCCCGGGAGAAAATCTGGTTGTTTCTACAATGGTATTTTCAAAGAAATTGCCTTTATGCACAGCCTGCCCCATGGCATTGAAAATTTCAAAGTTTACTTTTTCACTACTTCCATTCATTTCAATTACAAGTTTGTCAGAAACCGGGTTAGGATAAAAAGTGATAGAATTATCTTTAATCTTTACGTCGTTCACTCCTGTCGGGGTTTGAGCATTTCGAACCAAACGAACATAATTGTATATTCTGACCGCATCGCCCTGAGGAGCATTAGCATTGTAATATCCATTTCCATTATGTGTGTATCCGGCAAAGCTTCTGGGTTTTGGATCGCTTCGCTGACATCCGGCGCCATGTATATCAATCCACCCACCAAAAGGGG
>CAZEDO010000059.1:0-22656 GCA_964511085.1 uncultured Lentimicrobiaceae bacterium | reverse complement strand
TTTACTTTGAGCTTCATTACCAATATTCATAGCAAGGAGTTGCCCTCCACTAACATTTTGTTTTCCTGTACCTGAAATTTGAAAAACATTAGGTGAGATTTCTGAAATATTTAAGGAACAAGAAACTCCACTCCAAGATCCCCAACTTATACTTGTCTTAAAAGTTACTAAACCAATATTTTCATTTGCTTGTTCAAGTGTCCAGCCATGCTCTTGAACTGCTCTCATAGCTAATTTAACTAATAATTTCATTGTACCATAAAAAGTGTCAGTTTTTGCATCATATTTTACACTTGTTGGTTCATCAACTTTTTGAATCATTGGATTACCACAGTTTGGACAATTTGGAGCTTTGTCAGAAATCTCACGACCGCATTCATTACAATTTATAAGTGCCATATTAATTAAGATAAAAGTCCCTACTCATAAGGCTTTTCGGATACGCCCCGTTTTTAATAGTGGGTTCTGGTCTCCACTTTTATTTGTCAATTTTACAAAAAAATCGTTAATATTTATTCAATATTACAATCTATAGTTTTTCTCGGTTTTGTCTTAAACTTGCCCATAACTCAGATATAAGCCCGGCATCACCATACACTATATGCAAGTTTAGCTGGCTTTGAACGGGTATTCCCGTTCTTATTTCTTATCAAAGTTATCAAAATATTATTAAGTTATGGGATAGTCTGTTTAATTTTTATGAACCGCAGTTTCGTAAATATTTCCGGTTATCATGTTACCTTTATAGCCCCCCCGCTGAACGTAGTCTACTTCCGACTACCCTCGCCGAAATAGCGGTCTCCTTCCCGCTTAAAAATTCAAAACTTAATTACTTATAATAACAATTACCTCTTCTCATCATCAAGCCTTTCCTGTTCCTAAAAAATGTTTTGTGTTTTAATGTATTTCCTCAATTGCAATATGAACAAGAATAAAACAGTCTGATTATTAATCTGTTGCAATTATTTTTTTTATATGTTCGTTTTAGTATATAACCTTTTTTTAAATTCCCGATAAAGAATATCAATGTATCTTAATTATTGCATATGTCCGACGGGTTTTTGCCGGCATCAATTCAGGTCTGATCATCCTGAAAGGCAACAGAACAAATAAATATTTTGATGGGCAACCCGAGAATCTTAGTTCTTGATGTGTTGAAAGCCTTAATTCCATTGTTTATAAATAAGTCATGTAATTATCTGAAAACTTAACCAAACTCTATAAAGCTATGAAAACAAAACCATTCCCTTTCGCCGTGCTGCTGCTGGCTGTTGCTCTTAGCCTGATTTCCTGCTCAAAAGACACTCCCGGGCCAAACGAAGTATATATCCGGGATAATACTTTTGACTTACAAACAATCGCAGTTTCTGCCGGAAGTACAGTAATATGGACCAACATGGAGAAATCCTCCTACTCAGTTGACAGTGATAACAACCTGTTTAAAAGTGACAATATTGAAACGGGAAAATCATTCTGCTACACCTTTAGCACCATAGGAACATACAAATATCATTGTAAACTGCATCCCGGGATGACAGGGACTATAATTGTGAACTGATGCTTACAATGCAGAAAGCCTCATCTGGCATAAATTATTTCAGGCTCAGGTTCTGCTTCGGCGCAACCTGAGCCTCTCTCTCCGCCGCAAGGTTCTGTCCGCATACAGACCTTATTAGATAAGATTAAACTTAATCCCTCAGTTAAATTAAAAGAAAAAGAAACAGGAATCTCCACTCTTTAACTTCAATACTTAACTATTGTAAATAACCGCGGCTTCTTCCTTCCACAAAGATTTCTATTTGATACAACCGCCCGGTTGAACTGATTCAACATCCTGAACCAAATTTGTTCTGCCAAAGTATTTCTGAAAAAACCGATATTCTAAATATTCGTTTAAAATTGACACTAGTAATCTCCAATTGGATAACTTGTATTACTGTCACATTGAGCGGAGTCGAAATGCACTTGTTCAGCTCTAAAAAAGCATTACCAGACTATTTTAGTATGCTTCGACTTACCCTTCGACTCCGCTCAGGGCGACAGTACTCAGCCTGACAGAATATTGAGCAATTCGCTAAATTGAACAGTATCTCAATCATTTTATTGGCATCAGCAAAATGATCAGGTTTCTCCGTTTGAGCGACAAAGCGAATCATCAGTTTTAGCATAAAATGCTATATTTGATCTGTCAAGTTCAGACGCTAAATCAATTCCACCATGAAAAAGATATTCAGCATTAAACAATTGTTCTTTCTCTCTGTATTGCTACCGGCATTATTCACCAAACCCATCCAGGCACAAAAAACCATTACTCCCGCTCTTGTCTCATCTGCTGAAACTCTTTTCGACCTCAGCATGAGCATCACAGAGCGCGATTCCATGCTGAGCCTGCTCGAAAGCCAGCTTACCGATTATAAACGGATACACAGCCAAACGATTGATAACGGAGTGCCACCGGCTATGTGGTTTAATCCGGTGCCAGCAGGAGTTACATACAACAACACGCAAAACGCCATTGAATGGAAACTGCCGGCCAATGTAGAAATGCCAGCGGATATCAGCAAGATGGCCTGGTATTCGGTTGCCGACCTATCGGTTCTCATCCGCACCCGGAAAATAAGTTCATTGGCGCTGACACGCTTTTTCCTGGCGAGGCTTAAAAAATACAGCGATACGCTGCACTGCGTAATCACCTTTACGGAGAAACGCGCGCTGGAACAGGCCGCGCAGGCAGATAGGGAAATTAGTACCGGCAAATACCGTGGCCCCTTGCATGGCATCCCTTATGGCATCAAAGACCTGTTTGCCGTGGAAGGCTACAAAACAACATGGGGCGCCGCGCCCTATAAGGACCAGGTGAGGAATGAGACAGCTACCGTGGTGAAAAAACTTGATGAGGCCGGAGCTATTCTATTAGCCAAATTTTCGCTTGGTTCGCTGGCGATGGATGATGTTTGGTTTAGCGGCCAAACACGCAATCCCTGGGACCTGAGACAAGGGTCGAGCGGTTCGTCGGCAGGATCGGCGGCAGCTACTTCGGCAGGGCTTGTTCCTTTCAGCATTGGCACCGAAACGTGGGGTTCCATTGTATCGCCCAGCGATCGCTGCGGTGTTACCGGCCTGCGGCCAACATTCGGGAGGGTGAGCCGCACCGGCGGAATGGCGCTGAGTTGGAGCATGGATAAGGTTGGCCCGATATGCCGCAGTGCTTTCGATTGCGCGCTTGTGTTTAACAGCATAAGGGGTTCGGATGGGTACGACCAGTCGACAACGGATTATCCTTTCAATTATACCTCAGCGGTGGACGTGAAGAAGATGAAGATTGGCTATCTGAAATCGCAGTTCGATCAGAAATATGATAACCACAAGAATGATAGCATTTCGCTGAGCCTGTTCAGGAAGATGGGAATAACACTCGTTCCTTTGGAACTGCCGGATTCAGCAATGATGCCAATAAATTCATTAGCAATAATTCTATCAGCAGAAGCTGCTGCCGCTTTTGATGACCTTACCCGCTCCAACAGGGATGATTTACTTAACCTGCAAAACAGAAATGCCTGGCCGAATATTTTCCGCACGGCACAGTTTATCCCTGCGGTGGAATATATACAGGCCAACAGGCTGCGATATAAACTGGTGCAGGAAATGTATAAGGTGATGAAAGATTATGATGTGGTGATTGCACCAAGCCTGTTTGACGAACAGATGCTTATTACCAACCTCACGGGAAATCCATGCGTGATTGTGCCAAACGGATTTAATGGTACAGGGCACCCAACGAGTATCAGTTTCCTGGGAAACCTTTATGATGAAGCAAATGTGCTCTGGTTTGCAAAAATGTACCAGGATGCGACTGAGTTTGATGAGTTACACCCGCCGCTTTTTAACCTGAATAATTCATCTCGCAAAGACGCAAAGTTTTGAATTGGAACAGTTTAATATAAGGAATACATTCTGTAAATACTTTTTGATTTATCAAAATATTTCAATCAAATACTTGTAGTTAGCGGCTTTGCGGCTTTGCGCGAAATTTTTATGAATAATACAGGTTAAGTAAAGCCTGATTAGATAATTACCCCTTCTTCCCTATCAGCGCCAACACCCCATTGATAAATGTAAGAGGATGTATCGGGTTGCCGGGCACGTATAAATCAACTTTATATTTATCCAGGAAACGCCTGTCAAGGGCAGGGCTGCCGGCAAATATTCCTCCGCTTATAGCATCTGTACCTGCAAGGATGATGATTTTTGGTTCGGGAGTAGCATCGTAACAAATCTGAAGCGCTTCAGCCATATTTGATGTAATGGGTCCTGTAATCACGATGCCATCAGCATGGCGGGGCGATGCAACAAATTCGATTCCAAAACGCCCCATATCGAAGTTTACATTGCCGCAGGCATTTAGTTCGAGTTCGCAACTATTATCGCCGCCAGCCGAAACCTGGCGCAATTTAAGCGAACTGCCAAAATAGCCATGTATCTCTTTGCGGATGGTATCCTCATCCAGTTGCATCGGAGCATCAATGCCTTCGGCTATGATAAGGTCGTTGCGGCGGTTGGCAGAAATTTTATAATCGGTGGTAAACTGAATTTTATCAGGAAATGCTATGGCACATTCTCCGCAAAAGGTGCATTTCCCCAAGTCAATACGAACCGGATTGCTGGTAATAGCATTCGTAGGACAAATGGCTGACAATTCCTCTGTGTTCACCATCGCACTGCTAATTACAGGCCGGCCGCGAAATATGCCGGGAACCTTAACAGTGGTAACGTCCGGAATGTATTGTTTCCCTTGATGGTAGAGTATTTTCAGGTTGTTTAACATTTTTAGCAGTGATTGGTGACTGGTAATTGGTGATTAGTGGTGTTAATAAATTTGCTTACAAATCGTGTCCGCAATAGGAAAAATCGAAACTCTTGTTACTTATCGGGAAATCAGAAATTTCATTGTTTCGCACAGCCTGTGCCAACGCCAGCCAATTGTGAAATGACGGGTCTTTCACCTTGTAGTGAATAAGTTCGCCTGCGGGACCTGTTAGTGCACAATGGCATATTTCGCCTCTCCAGCCTTCCACAAGTGATAAAGAAAAGGAATCTGCTTTTGGATCGTGCAATTCATTTTTCCGTTCTGCCGGTGTTGGAATGTTTTGCATAAGCTTGCGGATATAACCGATAGATTGTATCACTTCCTGACGGCGTATCTGCGCCCTGGAATATACGTCGCCATGGCGTTTAACGATTGGTGTGTGTTCAATTGCTTCATAACCATCGTGTGGATGCGTCAGGCGGATATCCCTGCTTATGCCGCTCATGCGTGCTGCCATGCCTACAGTCCCCATTTCGGTTGCCTGTTCAAAAGAAATAACGCCGGTTTTTTCGAACCGCGACAATGTACTGGGCATGCTGAAGAGTTGTTCGCACATCTCGCTGAAATCAGGTTCAAACGCGTCCAGCGTCTTGGTAAGTTGATCTGCCAGTTCCCCGGTAAAGGGGAACTTGTTTCTTGCCGGACGGAGCAATCCTTTGGCAAGGCGGTTTCCGCCCCATATCTGAAAGAAATTAATGATAGGTGTACGCAACCTGCCAAATACCGAACTGCCTAACTGGTATGCAATATCTGTGCACATGCCACTCAAATCGCCGGTGTGAATGGCAATGCGTTCCAGTTCCATGGCAAGTGTGCGCGA
The DNA here is from genome assembly GCA_964511085.1 of uncultured Lentimicrobiaceae bacterium. Taxonomy (GTDB): domain Bacteria; phylum Bacteroidota; class Bacteroidia; order Bacteroidales; family DASVHX01; genus DASVHX01. Next base: position 16,969 of record CAZEDO010000059.1, on the reverse strand, counting down.
AAACTTCAGATCAGCCCCGGCTTCATAGCCACATAAGCTTTCCCAAAGGTTAATAAAAGCAGTAGTATGCCCGGCTACGCTATCGCCGGCAATGGATTCGGCCAGTGTAACACGTTGTGCTAAATTATTTTTTTGCAGGAATAATTGTTCAATACCACGGTGCTGGTATCCAAGTTGAATTTCGAGATGCAATATTTGTTCGCCATTGCAGATAAAACGAAAATGACCGGGTTCAATAATTCCCGCGTGTATCGGCCCAACGCCAACTTCGTGCAATTCCTCGCTATCGATACTAAAAAACGGATAATTGGCAATGGTCTGGCTTTTGTCTGCCCGGTCAAATGAGTAACGTACCGGTTTTAGCCAGGGATGATCGCTATAACAGACACCAAAATTTTCGTGTATTTCTCTTTCAAATTTTTCGAATGCAAGGTGATGTGCTGAAAACGACGGATATTCCTGATCTGGGGCTATAAGGCTGGAGGAAACGTAAATCCGCTGTGCGTCGTCATTTGCCATGCAGCAGATGAGTTTAATTTTATCACCGGATAGAATTCCATAATAGTTAACACAATGATTCTGTCTTTCGCGCATCAGCTCAACAGCATTTGTTTCGAGGAATACAGGATATTCCAGCACCGGAATGGCTGATTGCAGGATGCTCTGATTGTTTTTTATACGGATATAATTCATAGCTCTATACTGGTAAATTTTTAATAGCCTCCTGAATTAAATTCACAAATATAGCCGGCGGATTTAGTCCCAGGTAGATGGATAATCCCAGCAGCACGAATTGCGAGAGCGATTGCCAGGGATTTATTTTTACAACATTTGAATCGTCGAAACCAATTGGTGGCGCGAATAACAGCTTAAACATATTTTTTCCGAAAGCCCATATAATCATAGTTAAAAGAACCATAACAAGCACTAAAACAATGAGGTGATGCGATGCAAATAAGGATCGGAAAATCATGAATTCACTAATAAATAGTCCGGAAGGCGGCATTGCGGTAACGCAGATAAATCCCAACAGTAGCACCATGGCACCGGTGAAATTGTATTTGAAATAATTACCTACATCATAAATACTTTTGCTCTGATAAACCCGGTAGACCTGGCTAAACTGAAAGAAGAGACTTGACTTAATAAATGCATGGAGAATAATATGGAGAATTGCCGCATAATACCCAATACCTCCTGCTGCTATACCCAGCATTACCAGCCCCATATGTTCTATGCCTGAGTATGCAAACATGCGTTTCATGTTTTTCACTTTCACCATGTACACTGTAGCTATGAATACGGAAAGAAAAGCAGCAATCATGATAACAGAATTAGCCCAGCCGTGAAGTGGTGTCTGGGCAATTATAACATAAACGCGGAAGATGCCAACGAATCCAAGGTTCATGAGCACTGTGGCGAACAGGGCCCCGGCGGGCGCAGGAGCTTTATCCTTCGCGTCGATACCGGCAGTATACATTGGTACAAGACCTAATTTGGCTGTAAATCCTGTAAAAATGAACAGGAAGGAAAGTCTTAGCCAGAACATGTTTAGCTGCGTAGCTTTCTTCAAAAGATTATCAAAGGTCAGGTCTGTTGACCCTGCCTGATTCATCGCCATACTCAAAAAGAGGATGCCGATAAAAATAAATGTGACGCTTATGGCGCAAATAAAAACGTATTTCCAGGTTCCTTCAAGTGAGCGCTCGCTCCGGTGGTGATATATCAGCGCGGAGGCACTGAGGGTGGTAATTTCAACAAATATCCAGGTAACAGCAATATGGTTGGAGAGATACGCTATACCAACAGCGGTGATAAGCAAAACTATGGCTCCGAAAAAGATGGCGCGAATCCTTGGCGTTGTTCCTTTGTGATTATTCAGATAAATATAACTGTGATAAATTGCAGGAATGCTGACAATACACAGTGTTACCAGTAATAAAATTCCAAGGGCATCGGGTTTGAAAAATAAAAGTTCAGTAACATTAATATGGTAACATTCATAAATGGTAAAACCAATCTGTAATAGTAAAAATGCTATAAGTAACAGGTTGTTGATAATTGTGTTTCTGTTGAAAAACAACATCCCGCTTAGCATAAATGCTATTATTAAATATATTCCTATCATTATCCGTAAGTGTAAATTAGTATTCCTTTTCTTTTTTTAACTCAAGGCACTCCAAACTTCAGGCACTTTAAGTACTCACTATTAATCCTTCAAATTTCTTAACTGATCCACATCCACATCTTTCAGAACATCTCCGATTTTATTTACAAAAATGCCCAGGATAAGCACACTGGCAAAAATATCGAGCATTATACCCAGGTTCACCAACATCGGCATTTCATTACCAACAGCCAGTGATAAAATAAAAACGCCGTTCTCAATAATCATATAACCCATTACATGAGTAATTACTTTTTTTCGGGTAGCAATGATGTACAATCCGCTGAATATTGTTGAAAGTGCTACAATAAAAAATATTTTATTGAGATACGGATCCGAAATAGCTGTGGATAAAATAATCGTAATAACGATGATGAATGTAACAATGATCATCGATACAAAATTGGGTAAAAACGGCTCCGCTTCTCGGGTAATATTATTTCGTTTGATCACGTAATTAATAAATACCGGAACTGCTATTGCCTTAAAAATGATAGTTTCCAACAAAATAAGAACAAGATTAAGCGTACTTATTGTATTAAGTTCAAGAAAGGCCACTCCGAAAAGAACAACGCCCTGGAACGACAGTATTTTAATGTAGGTGAGCAAGCGATTGGCAATACTGATGTATAAAAGAGACATCGCGAAAGTTATGAGCAAAACATTTATCATTTCAATTCATTGTTAATTTTGACTAATTGAATTTTTGTAAAACAAGCAGTACACCAAAGAATATGAGCAATGAAACCGACGACAGGATAAAAATGAATTGCGGGTTGTGACTCATCCGGAACCTTGCAACAAATGACTCCCAGATACCTACTACAACCGCTAGTAATCCCTGAATAGCCACAAATACCGGAATAGCAATATACCATGGAAGCACATCAATAAAAAAGTTAGCGATTAAAGCGCCATACATTGCAAATTTTAAATAGGATGCAGATATGATTAATCCAAGATCGAACCCGCTGTTATCAAGTATCATCACTTCATGCACCATTGTTAATTCGAGATGTGTTTTTGGATCGTCAATTGGCATGCGGCTGTTCTCTATCATGGCAATGGTGAGCAAAACAAATGTTGCCAATGTCCCAAGTAAATATGAAATGGATGATCCAAAATGAAGCGTCCGGAAGATATCGTAAAACGATGTATGCCCCGTAAGCAGGGCAAAAGAGCCCATCAGGATGAAGAATGCCGGTTCGGCGAACATCGAATATAACGCTTCGCGGCTGGCACCCATACCTTCGAAACTGCTACCTGTGTCGAGAGCAGAGATGATGCTGAAAAACTTTCCAAGTGCCAATACGTAGGCAAAAAAGATAAAATCGCCATTAAAGGAAATAAAGCCACGTGTATGCCCGAAAGGAATTACAAGAATAGCCATGAGAACAGAGGCAAAATAGATGCTCGGGGCAACCTGGAAAACCCAGCTGGTTGTTTCGCTGTAAACGGCTCCCTTTTTAAACAGCCTTATCACATCTTTAAGTGGCTGAAAAATGCCCGGCCCTTTCCTGCCGGAAGCGATGCTCTTGGTCCGGCCGATGATTCCTGTAAAAAACAGGCTAGCCAGTATAATTAATGCGAAACTTAACATGCTACAATTGATTAAAAAATTGAATTAATGCGATTATTCTATCATATATAACCGGTAATAGCAGAACCATTGTTACGAAAACTACACCGTAAATAATGTAAACCTGCAGATATCCGTTCTGCAAGAAAGAAAAGCGGTTAATAAAAAACTGCAATTGCCGCAAAGGAATATCAATAAACCATGTTTCCGCTTTATCGTGCGGATGTGTTTCATGCTTGCCCCTTAACGGGAATATGTCCTTGATATCCTCCTTTTTTACCGCGATATTTAGCATTGGTTCTGCCAGTTTACGGTAAGTGCGTACATAGGAACTGGCCGTGTATTGCATCTTACTGGTTGGTGCTATATACGCACAGCCCCAGGTTGTATTAATACTCTTCGGTTTCTTTTGTGTTGCTTTTTTCCTGATGAAGAAGATAACAGCTGCGAATACGGCTATACCCATGGCACAGGGCCCTATCCGGTTCAACGCGTTAAAAGTAAGTATGGCCTGATCAGGAATGCCTGGTCCCAGCTTGTTTATGAATAAAGTTAATGGTTGCATAATTGCTGCAATAAAATACGTTGGAAATATTCCTATACCAATGATAAGTGAGAGCCCTGCATACATAGGAATCAGGGCACCGGGTCCTGCTTCAGCTGGTGAGGTGTGTTGAGGATGTCTTGAATGGCCTAGAAACACTGTGCCAAATGCCTTGGTGAAACAAAGTATGGCCAATCCACCGATGAGCACCAACCCAAATAGTGAAAAGACCAATATCCATACCAGCGTAATTTCGGCACCTTTAAATCCGGCAAGCATGCCGGAATAAATCAGAAATTCCGAAATAAATCCATTAAATGGCGGCAGCCCGCATATAGCAAGCGCCGAAATAAGAAATATAAACGCTGTTTTTGGCATCTTTTTGATAAGGCCACCTAAATGCTCGATGTTCATGGTATGTGTAGCCTGATAAACATTGCCTGCGGCATAAAATAATACCGATTTGAACAGGGAATGGTTAAGCGTATGCAAAAGCGCTCCTGCAAAACCCAGGGTGCTCAACACCAAATTTCCCGTTCCCAGACCTATACAACCCAACCCGATGCCAATGCCGATGATGCCGATATTTTCGATACTGTGGTAAGCAAGTAATTTTTTCAGGTTATGCTGAATTGTGGCAAGCATCACGCCATACACACCGGAAACTACTGAAAAGATCAGGATAACATATCCAATGCTGATAAAGTCATTTCTGATCAGCAATAACATCCTGAGGATACCGTAAATACCAATTTTAATGATAACACCTGACATCACGCCCGAAACATGCGCCGGTGCTGCAGGATGAGCATACGGAATCCAGGTATGAAAAGGAACAAAACCGGCTTTAATAAAAAAAGCTATCAGGAATACCAACAGCAGGGTAAAATTTATCAGCATTGGCTGCTGAATGCTGAATGCGGTAATGGCAGAAAAATCGTATGAATTCATTTTCAGCGCAACCCACATAAAACCAAGCATGAGAAAAAGGATGCATACGTGCGATTGAATCAGAAAATTTACGCCCGCCTTCAATGTATCCTGCCTGTAGTGCTCAAAAATGATGAGGATAAAAGAAGCCAGTGCCATAATTTCCCATGCGATTAAAAATGCAAGACTATTCTGGAGTGCACAAATGCTGATAAGCGCAGCGTGGACCAATACATAGGCGATACCATGCAAACTAAGATTAGCAGATTGTGATCGGTATGCTTTCAGGTAGTTATAACCATAAAATGCACCGGTGATAATAGTGAAATTTATGATGAGTATAAACCATGCCGACAAGGCGTCAACGCGAACTGCAATTAACCCGGTTACCAACGAACCGGGGAGAATTTCCACCACGGATATTCCCGCAAGTGCCCGAATAGCAACTATGCAACTTAATAGGGTATTCAAAGAAACAGCAGTGATCGTAATAATGCCCTTCCATTTTACATCAGCAAAAGGGATGAGAATTATTGCTACGAACAGGACTGCGATAAACGCAATTACAATTTCCATCAGATAAGCTTAAACAGTGTACCCATAAAGATAAGCACAATAAAGAATATTCCATACAAAACATAAGCCTGCGTCTTACCGTTCTGAATAAATTGAAAATAATTCAGCGAATAAACAAGCCGGTCAATAACGTCATTAAATATACGGGTTTCAAAGAAATCCAAATAATGCGATGAATGCTTCCTTTGCGCAGGAAAAGTTTCTTTTACATGAATTTCCTTGTATCTCTTATTTTCAATAAGGATGAAATCGAGCAACTTCCCAAGGGTTTTAGAAAATGATTTACCTGTATATTGCATTCGTGGATTGGGGGCTATATAGGCACAACCCCAGGTAGGCTTATATTCTGCAGGCTGACGGCGGGTAAAATACACCCTCAAATAATATACGGCAGCTATCATCCCCATAAAGATGAATGAATACATTCCGATTACCGAAACGGTATCCACAATTGAGTTAATCACATTTATATCAGCCAGTTTTGCTGCTGGCAGAAAAGTTGAAATAGTCCTAAGTACCACTTTGAAATAGAAACCGGGAAAAACACCAATTGAAAGCATGATACCCATAATAAAGTATTGTGGCAGCAGCATGATAAAAGAAACTTCAACAGGCTTATGGTGGAGTTTTGTGCGGGCGCTCCCAAGGAAAATAGTACCGAAGCTTTTACTGAATGTAAGTATGGAAAGGCCCCCGATAATAGCTAAGCTGGAAAGCGTAAATATCAATAATGTGGAATTCGTAATATCGAGTGTTTTAATACCTTCCAGGTAACCACTATACAAAATAAATTCGGACACAAACCCATTGAATGGTGGAAGTCCTCCTATGGCCAGTGCCCCGATAAGGAACAGAAATCCGGTTTGTGGCATTTGCTTCATCAGCCCGCCCAGTTTTTCCATATCGCGCGTATGTGTTTGCTGATAAACTGACCCTGCAGAAAAGAAGAGCAAGGATTTGAATAATGAGTGATTCAGCGTATGCAGCATGGCTCCGGCAAATCCCAAAACAATTAAAATAGTATTTCCCATGCCAATTCCAATAATTCCAAGGCCAATTCCTGTTCCTATTATCCCGATATTTTCGACAGTACAATAAGCGAGCATCTTCTTAAAATCCCTGTGTACAGCTGCATTCAGAATTCCATAAAGGCCGGTGACAACAGATATTGCCAGAATGGATTCGCCAATCAAAATGTAATCCTGCTTCAGGAAAGTAGCAATCCTCAAAATACCATATATACCAAGCTTTACGATAACACCCGACATAATGCCGGAAACATGGGACGGTGCGGCAGGGTGTGCATGAGGCAGCCAGGAATGCAATGGAACAAATCCTGCTTTAATGCCGAATCCAATAAAAAACAGCAGAAAGAGCCAGATATTTGGGTTGTCGATGAAAAAACTTCCTATTGCCTTAAAATCGAATGACCCGGTGGAGAAATATACCCAAATAAAAGCTGAAGTAAGAAATATAACACTGATATGCATCTGCACCAGGTAATTCAAACCTGCCTGCAGGGTGTTTTTATTCTGGTGTTCAAAAATAACCAACAGCAGGGACGAAAGCGACATAAGTTCCCAGGCCACAAGAAAGGCCAGGCCATGCTGTAATATGCATACCCATAACATTGATGAATGGAACAGCAGAAAAAGCAACCAGTGTAATGTAAGATTTGTGCGCTGCTCACTGTAAGATTTCATATAGCCTATGCCATACAAAACGCCGTTAATGCTTGTAAGATTAATGATCAGCATGAACCAGGCCGATAAAGAATCAATCCGGATAGGTATATCGCCATAAAAATATGCTCCTGAAATTATAAATTCAACAGGATGGCCCAATAAAACACCTACGGACAGGATAGATGTGAAAATTGAATTAATAATAATCAGAATTGCTGTGAGGCTGGATTTAACCCTGGCAGGAGCAAAGCCAATAAGGATCAACCCAAGGGCAGTGGTTGCTACAGATAAAAAAAGCAATTGTATATCTCCCATTTCGCGTATCAGCAGATTATCCATCTCCAATATCAATTGAAGGGTTCTGAAATTTATTGTCCTTCATGGCTCAAAAAGCCTTGAAGTATTATCCATTAAGCCATCAGCAGGAAGAAATACCTGATTTCCCGATAAGTTGCAATTCCTGTTCCTACGCTATCAGCAAAGCCTGCAAAGGTACACTAAGTAAAAGTAAAATATCCTGAGTAATATCAGCAAAATATTGATCTATGTAAATATTTCAGTATGCTCCGGTTTGATTTTCCAGTGTTGCTTCCTGTCTTTTTCAGGGTATATGGAATTATCATATCTTGCTTATTGTTAAGTGCTTTCGTGAGTCAAAGTTTCACAAGATTAATTATAATATCCGATTCAGCAAATGTTATCAACAATCTTGACTGGATATATTCCATAACTGGTGACAGCGATCTATCAATAATTATTCAGTAAACATTTTAAAGATTGGTCTGTTTTTATAGAATTACTTTAACTATTGAGCTTTTATTATTGGGAATAAATTCCCAAAATGCTTCAAAAGTATTTCAAAATATTGTAAAAATATTGTGTACAAGCATGATTATCAGGAATAAAAAAATTATGGCATATATGTTGATTCTGAAAGTATTGCTTATTTGCTTCAGTTTCAATTTATATCTCTGAGAAACCCAGGACAATGCATTTTACCAAGTAACAATAAAACTTTAGTGTTTGATGGTTTCATTGACATGAATGCCATTGATTCCTTTGAAAATATATTAAGATATCATTTTGAGGTGCAATTTTGCGTTTTATGCAATACTAAAATAAATTATTATCTACAACATATCGAATTACCTTTTATAAAGAAATCAATTAATATCGTAAAAACAATACAGCCATGGTATTTAAAACTACTTGTAAATCAGTTGGAAAGAAGCTTTTAATTTTTATATTAGCACTTTTCTCTTACGCTATCACTTTTGCGCAAAACCCTATAGTTATTGAAAACTTATTGCCTGGTAACCCGGAATCAGAATGGGATGTTAACCTTGCAGGTGATTTATCTATTCAAGGTTTCGCAACAGATATAAGTGTCGATAAAGGCAGTACTGTGCACTTCAAGATTGATGTGGCAAGTCCTTCAACAAATTTCCGGATTAAAATTTACCGTCTTGGTTATTACCAGGGCAATGGTGCCCGCCTGATAGAAGATCTAGGTGATTTTAGCGGAACACCACAACCTGTAATTATTCCTGATCCTGTTACAGGTTTAACTGATTGTAGCATATGGAGTGAGTCTGCCTCCTGGAATGTCCCTATTGATGCTGTCTCTGGTCTTTACATTGTCAAATTGACACGTGCAGATAACAATGGGTCAAGTCATATGGTTTTTATTGTACGTGATGACGCTGGTAGCGCCCCTATATTATTTAAAACTTCCGATGCAACATGGCAAGCCTACAATCGTTATCGCTTACACAGTTTGTACGTGGGCCCAACTACTACCTATAGTCATGCAGTAAAAGTGAGTTACAACAGGCCTTTTTACACACGAGATGGTATGGGAGGTGGAAATGGAACAAAAGACTGGTTGTTTAATGCAGAATATCCCATGATTAGGTGGTTGGAACGAAATGGTTATAATATTAGTTATACAACTGATTTGGATATGGATCGGGATCAAACAATTATTACTCCATCCAAGCATAAAATCATATTATCTGTTGGTCATGATGAGTACTGGTCTGCAGGAGAAAGAACCAAATTCGAAAATGCACGCGATGCCGGGGTTCACCTGGCATTTTTCAGCGGTGACGAAGTATATTGGAAGACCCGCTGGGAAGACAATCACCGGACACTGGTTTGTTATAAAGAAGGAACAATGGGAGAATATAATTGTGGTGGAAAATGCGATCCTGAGCCAGGTATATGGACCGGATTATGGAGGGATGGATGTACGCCTCCATATGAACCTAATGATGGATGCCGCCCTGAAACGCCATTGTCAGGACAGATAAGCTGGAGTAATTCTCGTGGTGCAATTGAAGTTCCGGCTATTTATAAAAATTTAGGATTCTGGAGAAACACCAGTATTGCAAATTCAACAAACGGACAAACTGTAACCCTCCCATATGGCACACTAGGTGATGAGTGGGATGCTTACCAGGACGAATTCGCTTCAACATATCCTGCGCATAGAATTGTGTTTTCTTCTACTCTTCTGAATGGCCAAACTCATAATCTTTCATTGTTCCGACATAGCAGTGGTGCACTTGTATTTGGAGCTGGAACAATGCAATGGTCATGGGGACTAGACGATCATCATGACAATGGGAACGCTGCCCCAAGTGCGGATATGCAGCAAGCTACTGTCAATCTTTTTGCAGATATGGGAGTTATGCCTTCTACGCTACAATCGGGACTGGTTGCTTCTGCAACCGGGGATACTCAAGCTCCAACAACAGTAATAACATATCCATCAAATGGAATTATCTTAACAGGCAGTGAAGTAACAATTACGGGCACTTCTGTGGATGCCGGAGGTGGAAGTGTTGCCGGAGTTGAAGTGTCAATGGATGGAGGAACCACATGGCATCGTACAGGTGGCACCAGCAGTTGGTTTTATTCATGGCAGCCATCAGCTCCCGGAATAGTTAATATTAAAGCCCGTTCATGGGATGATTTAGGAAATTTAGAAATCCCCGGTATCGCAGGGTCATCTAATAACATAACGGTAACCATAACAGGTGAGATTTATTATTCTTTATTTCAATCTATAACACCATCAATCAATGCGACAAACTTTATTGGAACTGGAACTGCTCCGCTGGAAATAGGAATGAAATTTCGCACCAACATAGATGGATATATAACCGGATTCCGTTATTATAAAGGCGTTGGGGCTCAAGGTGTACATATAGGAAACTTGTGGAGCATAGCTGGTGTAAATCTGGCATCTGCAACTTTCACCGGTGAAACAGTTTCCGGATGGCAGACCGTAGCTTTGACCACCCCGGTTGCTATTACGGCAAATACTATTTATGTTGTTTCTTATTTCAGTTCTCATGGTGATTATGTAAGAACAATTCCATATTTTACTGCTGATGTTGTAAATGGACCGTTAACAGGTTTAGGTTGGTCAGAAACTGAACCTAACGGGGTCTATACCTACTCTGTTTCCCCTGCATTCCCAAATAATAATGCTTATGTTGGCAGCGCCAATTACTGGGCTGATTTACTATTCACTACCACGCTGCCTCCAGATTTAACATTACCTACAGTTGTGTCTGTTGTACCTGCTAATAATGCCTCGTCGACACTAATTTCTGCTAACATTTCAGCTACTTTTAGTGAGTCTATTGACCCTTTAACGATAAATTCAAATACCTTCAGTGTAACCGGACCAGGTTCTGTTCCTGTTGCAGGCTCTGTTGCCCTTTCAGATAAAATAGCAACATTTACTCCTAATTCACCTTTAGCATATTCATCAACCTATGTTGCTACACTTAAAGGAGGCTCATCTGACCCACGCATTAAAGATCTTGCAGGTAATGCCATGGCATCTGACTATAGCTGGCAATTTACCACAGAAAATATAAGCTTACCCAATATTACTTTACAACCGGTTTCACAAAATGCCTGTAATGGAAGTAGTGTGAGTTTTTACTCTTCAGCCTCCGGAACTCCTCCCCCAACACTTAAATGGCAGGTTAGTTCCGATAATGGAAATAATTGGATAGATATTCCAGGATCTACATCTTCTCCTTACACTTTTATAGTTGCAGCAGGAGATAATTCCAAGCAATTCAGAGCTGTTTGGTCAAATACTCAGGGTTCAACAAATTCCTCTCCTGCAACATTAACAATTATTCCTGCTTTAACAGCTACAATTTCTGCTATTAGTTCCAGTACCTGCCCGGGTTCTCCGTTCCAACTGGAATTATCTGCTGCAAATGGGCAATCACCATATAGTCTTATCGTAAATGGTAAAAATTATACTGGTGTAACAACAGGACAACCTTTTACTACAATCAGCACTTCTGACGAAACTATTTGGCCCGGCACAAGTACTCCTTCAACTCAGGCAACAAGCGATCCAAATGCAACTGAAGTAGGTGTAAAGTTTAAATCTGCTGTTGATGGATATATTAAGGGAATACGTTTTTATAAAGGACTTACCAATACAGGTACTCATTCAGGCTCATTATGGGCTGAAAATGGAACACAACTGGCAACAGCTCTTTTTACAAATGAAACTGCATCAGGCTGGCAGCAAGTCCTGTTCTCAGCCCCTGTTGCAATAGCCGCCAATACAACTTATGTTGCCTCATATTTTACTACTGTGGGGCATTATTCCAAAAGTTCTAATTATTTCTTTTCTTCCCATTCAAATGGGAGCAATTTAAGGGCTCCTGCAGCAACAGAGGTTTCCGGGAATGGAGTTTATTTGTACGGTTTTGGATTCCCAAGTAACGCATCCCCGCAGTCTGACAACTATTGGGTAGATGTTATATTTTCTTATTCAAATAGCGTTACATCTTTTAGTAATGCATTAACCAGTATTACAGATAATGGCGGTTGTACCACCACCGGGAATCCAATAAGTAGTGCTGTTTTTAATCTGAATGCAACAGCCACAACTGCTCCTATAGTCACCAGTCCTGTAACATACTGTCAGAATTATACTGCAGCTCCTCTTACAGCATCCGGCACTAATTTGTTATGGTATGCAGCAGCAACAGGAGGAACCGGGAGTTCAGTTGCACCAATACCTTCAACTGATACCCCTGGTACTACCAGTTATTATGTGAGCCAGACTATCACAGGATGTGAAGGTCCCAGAGTACAGTTAAATGTAGTGGTAAACCCTACTCCATCTGCTCCGATTGCTAGTTCAGTGCAGCCTACCTGTAGTAATGCAACAGGGTCAATTACTATATCATCTCCGACAGGCTCAGGTATTGTTTACAGTATTGATGGCACTAATTACCAAAGCAATGTATTTTTTAATACACTATCAGCTGGAACATATCCTGTTACTGCGAAAAATAGTGTGGGCTGTATTTCTGCAATTACTAGTATTACGATCAACCCACAACCTGAAACACCGGGTGTCCCTGCGACAATTGTTACACAACCAAGTTGTTTGTTTCCAACAGGAACGATTGAGGTAACTTCATCTGTTACAGGATTGTTTTTTAGTATTGACGGAACAAATTATACAAATACAACCGGACTTTTTACCGGATTACTACCAGGAACTTTCTCTTTAACGGCAAAAAACAGTAGCAACTGTGTTTCTTCGCCAACTATTATCACATTAGATGCTGTACCTGGCGCTCCTTCCACTCCTTCTGCAAATATAATACAACCAACATGCTTTGTTGGCACAGGAACAATTACAGTTACGTCAGCAGTGTCGGGATTATCGTTTAGCATTGATGGATCCGATTACTCAAATACGACAGGAATATTTTCTGAAGTCATTCCAGGCACATATAATTTATCTGCAAGAAAAATCAGTGATAATTGTCTTGCTCCTCCTGTCATTATAATAATTAACGCTCAACCTGAAACTCCATCTGAGCCAACTGCCAGCGTAATTCAACCATCGTGCAGTATAGCAACAGGTACAATTTCGGTAACATCACCAACAGCTGGTTTATCCTTCAGCATTAATGATTTAGAATACACTAATATTTCCGGGACTTTTACCGGGGTTGCTCCAGGCACTTACAATTTAACTGCAAAAAACAGTAGTGGCTGTATTTCTCCTCCAACAAGTGTATCAGTTATAGCAGCACCTCCAGCACCAACCGGAGCTATTGAAGTAGTAAGTTCTTCTACTTGCCCAGGCAGTCCGTTTGAATTACAATTAACCTCTGCAACGGGACAATCTCCTCTTAGCCTTTATAGTCTGGTTATTAATGGGATAACTTATACCGGAGTCTCAATCGGACAAATATTTGCCACTATAAACACTACAGAGGAAAGTGTCTGGACCAGTTCCAGTATCCCTAATAATCAATCTTCCAGCGATGCTCAATCTATTGAAGTTGGTGTTAAGTTTCGTGCATCCGCTAATGGATATATTCATGGAATACGCTTTTTTAAAGGTTACGGTAATTCCGGCACTCATACCGGTTCATTATGGACCACAGGTGGCGCAAGAATCGGACATGCAACTTTTATAAACGAAACATATTCAGGATGGCAGGAAGTTCGTTTTGAGACCCCGGTGGCAATAAATGCCAATACAACGTATATTGCTTCCTATTTTACGCCTTCAGGCCACTATTCGAGGGATCCTTATTATTTTGGAAATGCCCGTTCTAACGGAAGATTATTACAGGCAACAGGGGCTTTCGGAAATGATGGAAATGGTGTTTACAAGTACACCAGTAATCCTGGAGGTGAATTCCCGAATACAAATTCGCCACAGTTAGATAATTACTGGGTTGATGTTGTATTTTCATATTCAAATAGCACTTCTACTTTTATTAATAACCTGACAAGTATTTCTGAAAATGGAGGATGTGCAAGTGTTGGCACAAATCCTCCTTTGAGTAGTGCTACTTTTACTCTCAATGCAACAGCCACAGAAGCTCCGGTTGTCTATAGTCCTGTAACTTATTGCCAGCTCACCTCAGCTGTTCCGCTCACAGCATCAGGAAATAATTTACTTTGGTACACTACAAGCTCAGGCGGTATCGGAAGTCCAACTGCACCAGTACCTTCAACTGCAACTGTAGGAACAACCAGTTATTATGTAAGTCAAACTGTTACAGGTTGCGAGAGCCAAAGATCACAGGTTAATGTTGTTATCATTGCCTTACCAACAATATCAGCTGGTACTTATAGCCCAAGATGTATTGATGCTAACGATGTAGTGCTTACAGGAATTCCAAGTGGGGGTACATTCACAGGTGTTGGAGTTTCAGTTAATCTGTTTGATCCATCGGTTGGGACACAAACAATTACTTACACTTATACTGATGCAAACGGTTGTACCAATTCAGCATCAACAATTATAACTGTAAATGCACTACCTTCTGTAAATGCAGGAACTTATGGATCTGTTTGTAATGATGCTCCTGATATCACTTTGGCTGGGACTCCTCCAGGAGGAACATTTTCTGGTATTGGTGTAACTGGTAATTTATTTGATCCTTCGGTTGGAACTCAAACAATTTCTTATACTTATACTGACGGGAACGGTTGTACGAACTCTGCAACATCAATTGTAAATGTTAATGCCTTACCAGCAATATCCGCAGGAACTTATCAGCCTGTTTGTATTTATGCACCTGATGTCACATTGGCTGGAAATCCTTCAGGAGGAGCATTCTCAGGTGTTGGTGTAACTGGTAATTTATTTGATCCTTCGGTTGGAACTCAAACAATTTCCTATACTTTCACTGACGGAAACAGTTGTACAAACACGGCGACAACAACTATAATTGTTAATACAATCCCCCTTGCACCGGTTGTTATCAGTCCCCTCAATTACTGTCTGAACTTTGCAGCAGCGCCTCTTACTGCTTCTGGAGCCGGTTTACTCTGGTATGCTTCGGCTAGCGGAGGAATTGGGAGTCCTGTTGCTACTATTCCATCAACAGTAGCAGCCGGAACCACAAGTTATTATGTAAGTCAAACTGTTGGAGGATGTGAAAGTCCAAGGTCACAGATAGATGTTATTGTAAATGCATCACCATCTCCAACAGCAACTATTTCTATTGTTAGCACTTCTTCTTGTCCGGGAAGTACATTTGATTTAAAATTATCGGAAGCTTCTCCTCCAGGGGGAACATTTAACTTGGTTATTAATGGAAAAACTTATTCCGGGATTTCAGTCGGACAAACTTTCGCAACCATTAAAACAGCAGAAGAAAGCTTTTGGACGAATGCGGCCACACCTGTTCTTCCGGCACAAAATGATAACCATGCAATAGAACTAGGCGTCAAATTCAAGGCTGTTACTAATGGTTATATTTCTGGAATTAAGTTTTATAAAGGCTCCGGAAATGTTGGAACACATACTGGTTCGTTATGGACAGAAAGCGGGACATTGCTTACTACAGCAACATTTACAAATGAAACACCAACCGGATGGCAGGAAGTGAGGTTTAATGTACCAGTGGCTATAACTGCAAACACTACTTATGTTGCATCCTATTATGCGCCAAATGGTCATTATTCAATGAATCAATATTACTTTGCTGTTCCTTACTCAAATGGCAGTATGTTGCAAATACCGGCAGCAAGCGGTTCTAACGGGAATGGTGTTTACAACTATCTTTCTTCTGGATTCCCGACAACAAACTCATCAGAGTTTACTAACTATTGGGTAGATGTAATCTATTCTTATTCAAATAGTAGCACACAAATTATAAATAATTTAACCAGTATCACTCAAAATGGAGGATGTTATAGTATTGGTAATCCAATAAGTAGTACTGTTCTTAATCTGAGTTCTCCTCCTGCTCCAACTGTTGTTAGCGCAGTAAATTATTGCCAGGGAGATATTGCATCTCAACTTTCAGCAACAGGCACTAATCTATTGTGGTTTTCTACAAACCCCGGGGGAATAGGAAGCACATCAGCTCCAACCCCTTCAACTTCAGCTACCGGAACTACTAGTTATTATGTCAGCCAAACAGTTTCAGGTTGTGAGAGTCCACGAGCAAGAATAGATGTTATAGTTAGCCCAATTCTAAACGCCAGCGTTTCTATCCTTGCTGATAATAATAACATTTGTGCAGGTGCTTCTGTTTTGTTTACTGCTTCTCCTGTTCATGGTGGTTCAACACCGGCATACCAATGGTATAAAGGAGCTACACCTGTTGGTGAAAATTCGGCTACGTATTCTTATATCCCGGCTAGTGGTGATGTAATATCTGTGGTTATGACTTCAAATGCTTCGCCTTGCCTGGCTGGATCTCCGGCTAATTCCAATTTGGTGACTATGGGTGTTAATCCTGTACTAACAGCAAGTGTTTCAGTGGCTGCGGATGCTAACCCTGTTTGTTCAGGTGTTCCTGTTTTGTTTACTGCTTCACCTGTTCATGGTGGTACAACACCGGCATACCAATGGTATAAAGGATCTACTCCTGTTGGTGAAAATTCGGCTACGTATTCTTATATCCCGGCTAATGGTGATCTAATATCTGTGGTTATGACTTCAAATGCTTCGC
>CAZEDO010000058.1:0-22752 GCA_964511085.1 uncultured Lentimicrobiaceae bacterium | reverse complement strand
CAACAAAACGAGACTTGCTTTAAATGTCATGGACAGTCAAAATATTCATACGAAAACCCCGAACTTAGCAAGACTGTATATAAGCGGATGGGTTCTAACAGGATAATAAACCGTGATTTGTTTTACGAATCAAATCACAGGCAATTTAAATGTGTGGATTGCCATGCCGAAGAATACGCAACATTTCCACATGCCGGTGAACTAAGGATGGCCGAAAAGTATGTCTGTATAGATTGTCATGGCGATGATCCGAAATATGCAAAATTCGAATTCGAGAAAATTGAGCTGGAATTTAAAGAAAGTGTACATTCAACAAAACACAATGAAGATTTTACCTGCTGGATGTGCCACGATGCACACACCTACAAAACAAATGCCCGTACAAACGAGAATATTAAAAAAACCGTTGCTTACGACAATTCAATATGTCTGTCTTGCCATGCCGATGTTACAAAATATCAGTTGCTTACTGATAAAACGAACCCAAATATTCTCATAAAACATGAATGGTTGCCAAACCAGGCTCTCCATTTCAAAAATGTAAGATGTATTGAATGTCATGCGAAGGTTAATGACACTATCATGGTTGCGCATAATATTCGTCCAAAATCCGAAGCCGTAAGAATTTGTGTTGAATGTCATACAAAGAATTCCATACTTATGACTTCGCTCTACAAATTCAAAGTGAAGGAAAAACGCAGCCAGGCTGGCTTTTTTAACGGCGTGATCCTTAACGAATCCTATGTTATCGGAGCAAACCGGAATTATTACCTCAATGTCCTCAGTCTTATTATTTTCGGGATGGTAATTGCCGGTATTTGTTTTCATGCTACTTTAAGAATTCTTAAACGAAATAAAAATGTCTGATAAATTATATTTATACCCGATCTGGATTAGGCTGTGGCATGTCTGCAACGCTTTACTATTCCTTTTACTTATTATTACAGGTCTGAGCATGCAATATTCTTCACCGGAACAACCGATGATCCGTTTCGATTATGCTGTTTCGATCCATAATATTTGCGGCATACTACTCACAGCCAATTATTTATTCTTTTTTATTGGCAATCTGGTTACAACAAATGGAAAATACTATAAAACATCTCTTAGAGGAATATTTGACAGGCTTATGATCCAGTTCAGATATTATACCATCGGTATTTTTAATGGTGCCAAAGCTCCATTTCCAATTAGTAAAGAACGCAAGTTTAATCCACTTCAGCAGTTTACATATGTTGTAGCGATGTATATTTTTCTGCCAATAATATTTATTTCCGGATGGGCATTGTTATTTCCCGAATTATTATTTAACCGTCTTCTTGGTGTCAGCGGTCTAAGAATTAATGACTTCATCCACATTGTAACCAGTTTCTTAGCATCTATTTTCATGTTTGTTCATATCTATTTCTGCACTATAGGCAGTACTTTTATAAGTTCATTCAGGAGTATGATTAATGGTTATCATGATACGCATGATTAATTTTCGGAATACTATTTCTGGGTTCCTGATTAAAAATATTATTCAATTTTCTATTAAGTAATTTCAAATTTATAATCCTGGTCTTCTATCATTTTTAAATCAACTACTGTGGAAAACGAAAACAAGCATGAGGATAATTCCCGCCGGAAATTCCTAAAGCTGGGAGTAATTGCAGGCGCAGGGACTCTTGCCGCAGGTGCTTTAATTGCAACAAACAAAAGTAAAGCAGAAGCCTCCGGAGACAAAATTAAGGTTCTAACCACTTCTGGAGAAGTAATGGAAGTTGACAAAAACTACCTGAAACTGGCTCCAACCGGAATAAAACAATCTCACGAAGGTATCCCTGGCCGTAAATTTGTTATGGTCATCGACCTGGGTAAATGTAAAAACGCGCGAAAATGCATAGAGGCGTGTCAGAAAGGCCATAACCTTCCAAAAAGCATGGAGTTCATGAAAGTTTACTTGCTCCAGGACTCAGATAAGTCAGCTCCATATTGGTTCCCAAAACCCTGCTTTCATTGTGACAACCCATTATGCGTTAGTGTATGTCCGGTAGGGGCAACTTTTAAACGTAGCGACGGTATTGTGCTGATCGATAATGAAAGGTGTATAGGTTGTAAATTTTGCATGACAGCATGCCCTTATTCCACAAGAGTTTTTGCATGGAAACATGATGAATCATATGATCTGGACATTCCTCATTCGCCTGAGAAAGGGACACCTGGAGTAGAAGGCACAGTGTCGAAATGTGATTTCTGCCCGGATTTGGTCAAAGAAGGCAAACTCCCTTATTGTGCAAGTGCTTGCCCAATGGGTACTATATATTACGGGGACATGGATGAAGATGTTGTTACAAATGGCACAGAAACATTCAAATTCAGCGAACTTATCAGGGACCGTGCAGGATATCGTTATTTGGAAACCCTGGGTACCAGACCTAACGTGTATTATCTTCCTCCTGTTGAAAGACAATACCCTGTTGAAGGTGGATTCAATGGCCTTGAACAGGATATCAAAGACCGATACAAAGACACCCCATTTGTTAAAAACTTTAAAGGAAAATTATGAGCTCGGAATCATCGGATAAATTACTTAAAGAATTTGCACCTCAGCTGGAAAAAACCAGCCTTGCAGGAAAATTATGGATTGGCTTCCTGCTTGCGGTGCTGCTGTTAGGGATCTTCGCCCTTTATACCCAAATTGTTAAAGGGCATATCGTTACCGGTATGCGGGACAATGTAGTTTGGGGAGTTTATATAGTAAACTTTATTTTCTTCATGGGGATAAGCTATGCCGGTGCTTTGATTTCAGGCACTCTTCACCTTTTCCGCTCGGAATGGCGAAAACCTGTTATACGGATGGCTGAGTTTATTACGATAATCTCTCTTTTAATCGGACCGGTATTTATCCTGCTCTGCATAGGCCGTCTCGACCGTCTCCCTTTTATTGCACTGTTTGGAAGGATCCAATCCCCAATCACATGGGACGTTATTGCTATATCAACAGATATTATCGGATGTATCCTTTTTCTATACCTTGCTCTGTTGCGCGACTTAGCCAGCCTTCGCGATTACAAAGAACTTAAAGTTCCGGCATGGCGCAAAAAGTTTTACAAAATATTAGCTTTGGGTTATACAGGCGAACCTGACCAACTTGAGCGTCTTAAAAAGGCAACCGATATAATGGCAGTAATGGTTATCGCGATAGCCATAATCGTTTATTCAGTGTTAGCCTGGATTTTCAGTGTTACTCTGCAGCCAGGATGGCATAGTACAATCTTCGGCCCCTATTTTGTAATTGCTGCTGTTTACTCTGGTTCCGGTGTTTTAATTCTCTCTATGTTCATTTTCCGCAAAGTTTACCATCTGGAAGAACATATAACAAAAAAACATTTTGTAAATATCGGTGTGATCATGCTTGTTTTAGGAGCCTTCTTCGGATACTTCACTTTTAGTGAATACCTAACAAAATGGTATGGATCGGAGAAAAATGACGAATTGCTTATAAACATCCTCTTGAATAAGTATTATTACATGTTTATAATCTCCAATTATGTTGGTGTGGTCGTACCAATGGTAGTGATGGCAATTCCTAGGTTCCGGACAATAAAAAATATTACTATATCAGCAGTAATTGTAATCATTGCCTTATGGCTTAACCGATACTTGATTGTTGTTCCTACTCTTGAGTCACCATACCTTCCGATTCAGGATTCGCGCGAGGCTTGGGCGGTTTACTCCGCAACATGGGTAGAGTGGTCTCTTACAGCCGCTGGTGTAGCTATGTTTTGCCTGCTGTTTACTCTTGCTTCCAAGATGATACCTGTGGTTCAGGTTTCGGAAGTATCCGAAGAACGTATAGGACCTAACGACCTGGACCTCGGACTATAGAAAATCTATTTATAAGACTGAACTTGTTTTAACCAAAGTATATTATTAATAATATGAAAAAATTCAGGAATATACTCCTCATTACCTTGATTGCAGCAGTCTACGCGCAAAGTTTTGCACAGGACAAAGCGGATACCACCGGCCCTGCCAAAACTATCATGAGTTTTACCTGTATAAGTACTTCCAATGATAGTATCGTATTAAAATCGCAGATAAGCGTAAGACATGACGATTGGAATATGAACCTAATGAATGCCTTGGTCAGGTTTTCAGTTAGCGACAAAGATTCATCTAAAATAATTGGTCAGATAAAAACCGGTTACGATGGAATCGCGTTAATGAAAGTATCCGCTAAGAAGTTATATTTCCGCAATGCAGAGGGAATGATCACTTTTAAAGCCGAATATGCAGGTGAACCCAAATATGAAGCATGTGAAGGAGAATTTGGGATTAAACCTGGCAAGCTAACTCTGTCTTTTTATGAGGAGGATTCGGTAAAATATATAAAAGTAAATGCTATGCAACTGGAAACTAACGGAAAAGAGAATCCACTTGGAAGCCAGACTGTTATGGTTTACGTTCCCCGCATGCTCAGTTTGTTAAAGATTGCCGAAATTTCACTGGATTCACTTGGAGAAGGAACAGCTGAGTTCCCTACCAATATCTTTGGTGATTCAATAGGCAACTTGACAGTAATTGCACAAATAGAGGAGAACGACATTTATGGAAATGTGAGAGGTGAGGCTAAAATTAATTGGGGATTGCCTAAACGACTAATTAACGCAGAAAAGCCTACAGGGGAATTGTGGACCCCTATCGCTCCGTTATGGATGATCATTACCTTGATTATCATGCTTGTAGGAGTATGGAGTCATTACGCATATACTGTAATACAATTGTATAAAATCAAAAAAATTGGTTTGATAAAAGCTAAAAAAGAATCTTCGGGATTTTAAGCTTTAACAGTAATTAAATTCGTTTTTAACAGAATCTACATGTATAAATATCAATATGTCAATAATTGATTGATATATATCAACAAATTATTGATATCATTTATGGTATGCCCGCATAAATCTCATTACATGATTCGTAAAAACATAGGCACAAAATGTAATATTTGCATCTGATAATACATGAATACTTGTATTTGAAATTCACCCAAACAAACCAAACGATAATAACAACAAACAACAAACAAAACAAATCACTAATCAATTAAAAATGAAAACTATGAAAAAAGCTATTTACCTAATGCTCTTTGCTGTGGGAATGCTTATCGCAGGATCAAGCATCATGCTAACAAGTTGTACTAAGGAAGGGCCTCAGGGTCTGGCCGGAACAAATGGAACAAATGGAACAAATGGAACAAATGGCCAGGATGGTACAGCCGGCTGTATCCAGTGCCACACGTCGGATGCATCAGGAATTGAACTCATGGCAACACAATTTGAGTTTTCCAAACACTCTTATGGTGAAGCTGCATTTTCGGAATCAGGTAACCCAGGCTGTTCACCTTGCCACGCATCAGAAGCATTCAAGTATGTATGCGAAAACAACGTACCAGTTGCTTTTGTAGCTGATCCGGCAAATCCAGGAAAATTCCTGAATCCTTATGCTGCAGATATTACTGCAACTTATGGTGAAATTACATGTTCAACCTGCCATAGCAGTCTGCACACTACCTATACAAATGCTGATATTCCGGCATTGACTACAGTTGCTCCTGTTGCCATGACAATGTGGGGTGGTGCAAAAACCATCGATCTTCCTGCTGACGGTCACATCAGCAACTTATGCGTTAAATGTCACCAACCACGTCCTTTTACAAATTCAAACACGGATAAAAACGTACTTGACTATGCTGGATTAGTAAGCAATCCAACAGCTGTTTTCTATGATGCCACCCAAACTACAAATGTACTGAAACCAGGTTACAGGACACATACCCACTATGGTACTGCAGGTGCTGTATATGCTGGTATGGGAGGTGTTGAATTCCCCGGTGCTCTTTCTTATGGAAATTCAGTACATACTAACGTTGCTGCTTGCCAGGATTGCCACATGGCTGCTATGTCTGGTCGTACAGGTGGACACACCTTTAATGCTGCAGGAAACTTTAATGGCTGTAATAAAGCAGGCTGTCATACAGGCCTTACTGCCACTTCAGATCCTTCACATTGGGCTACCCCGAGAGCTGCTGTTAAAGCTGCACTTGATGCTCTGGCTGCAAAACTTACAATAGGTGGAGTTGATATCCTGAACAGGAATGGTGATGTATCTAATCTTTGGCTTGGATTAACTACCAATAACTATGACGGTTACCTAAATATTTATGATCCTGTTACCAACCCGTTAGTTGAGACTTATAATGCCACCAGTTTCCAATATATTGGTACACCTCCTAACAGCTGGTCACAGGCACAAAAAGACTATAATGCAACATTGCCAAAAATTACTTTGACAAATGCACAGATGGGCGCTATAATTAATTTCCAGTTGTGTCTGAGAGATTACAGTTTAGGTATTCATAATAACAAATATACCCAGGCCCTTTTAACAAACACACTTGCTGTACTGCCTAATTAACTTTGCACAGGTTATCCTGCTTTGGATAACGGTTACAGACTAGAAATCATTACATCTGAGGACCTCCGGATTATTACTCCGGAGGTCTTCTCTTTTTATTTCTCGCTAATAAACAGTCAAAAGCTCATGAATTAACGTACTCAATCACTTGTTCGTTTTCATGGTTCCATACCACTCCATACCAAATTTTTATAGCTGCATAATAGTCACAAAGCAAGGCTATTTTCATCTCCAATCTACTTACATTGCCTACATACCAAGCTGTTTAACTTTTTTTAGGAATCCTATTTAACAATTTTTAACAACGGTTTTGCTTCTGAACGTATTACCAATCCTTACTTTTGCCGCATAAAATCGCAATAAACCATGCTAGAAACCGATATCAAGGAATTAAATGACCGCATACAGCGCGAGAGTGCGTTTGTTGACATTGTCACAATGGAAATGCACAAAATTATTGTTGGACAAAAGCACATGATCGAGCGAATGCTCATCGGCTTGCTTACCAACGGGCACATATTGCTGGAAGGTGTCCCGGGTCTCGCAAAAACATTAGCCATCAAATCACTGGCTAATATCATTGATGCAAAGTTCAGCCGTATACAATTCACCCCTGACCTGCTCCCTGCTGACCTTGTTGGCACATTAATCTATAGCCAGAAAAAGGAGGAGTTTTTAGTTAGGAAAGGCCCGCTATTCGCCAACTTTATACTGGCCGATGAAATCAACCGCTCACCAGCAAAAGTGCAAAGTGCACTACTCGAAGCCATGCAGGAGCGGCAGGTAACCATTGGTGACCAAACTTATCCGCTGCCAGAGCCTTTTCTGGTATTGGCCACTCAAAACCCAATCGAACAGGAAGGCACCTACCCTCTACCTGAAGCACAGGTTGACCGTTTCATGCTTAAAGTGGTTATCACTTATCCTCAGAAAGCAGAAGAGAAACTGATAATGCGGCAGAATATTGCGCAGGAACCAATGCATACACGTGCAATTATAAAACCTGATGATATAACAAAAGCCCGCAATATCGTACGCGAAGTTTACCTCGACGAGAAAATTGAAAACTATATCACCGATATCGTTTTTTCATCCCGTTTCCCGGCAGAGTATAAATTAAAGAAGTTTGAAAACCTGATCTCCTACGGGGCTTCACCGCGCGCTTCTATCAATCTGGCCCTCGCATCAAAAGCATATGCCTTTATTAAGCGCCGAGGATACGTTATTCCTGAAGATGTTCGTGCTGTAGCCCTGGATGTTATGCGCCACCGTATAGGACTCACCTATGAAGCTGAAGCTGAACAAATCACAACTGAAAATATCATCAACGAGATTCTGAATACCGTTGAAGTGCCATAATCTGATAGCGAAAGGCAAATAAAGTGGAAACATCGGATATTCTTAAAAAAGTCCGTAAAATTGAGATTAAAACCAGAGGACTCTCCAGGCATGTGTTCTCTGGTGAATATCATAGTGCTTTTAAAGGCCGTGGCATGGCCTTTAGCGAAGTGCGCGAATATCAATATGGCGACGACATCCGGAATATTGATTGGAATGTTACTGCCCGTTTTAACCACCCTTATATTAAAATATTCGACGAAGAACGGGAATTAACAGTGATGCTTCTCATCGATGTTAGCGGTTCCAACGAATTCGGCACGAATAAATTAATGAAAGAAGAACAAATGACTGAGATTGCTGCTGTTCTGGCATTTTCGGCCATTCAAAACAACGATAAAGTCGGCGTAATCTTTTTCAGTGATAAAGTAGAGAAATTTATCCCTCCAAAGAAGGGAACTTCTCACATCCTGCGAATCATTCGCGAACTAATTGATTTTAAAGCTGAAAGTCTGGGCACAAATATATCAGAAGCATTGCGCTATCTCACAAATATCATAAAAAAAAGATGTACTGCATTTATAATATCTGATTTCATGGATGAGCAATTCGAAACTGCTCTCAGAATAGCCAGTAATAAGCATGATGTTGTGGCTCTCCGGATATTTGACCAACGTGAAACTGACATTCCGGATATAGGACTGGTTAAAATTTTCGATAAGGAAACCGGGCTCAAAAAATGGGTTGATACATCCGACACTTCATTGCGTATGAACTACCGGAAATGGTGGATTGATCATGAAAAAGAAGTTCAATCTGCTTTTACACGCAGTGGAGTGGATTCTGCGCTTATTGCAACTGATCAGGATTATGTAAAGCCAATAATGAACCTTTTCAAACAACGGGGGGCAAAACGATAGCCCGGATGAATATGCGAAGAAGTTTTTCTGAATCTGAAATACTAAGCTGTAATTTTTCTCCTACCTGTGGCATTCTGCGCCGATGGTGGCTGATTGCGGTATATATTTTATGTACTGCACTTTTTTCGGCAAACGGACAAACGCTGGAGCTAAAAGTTACTATTGATACAGCTACTATTACACTTGGTCAGCAGGTATTCCTGAACCTGAATTTTACTGCACCAAAAGAAGCCTCAGTAATATGGCCCAAGCTTCAGGATTCACTTACCGACCATGTTCAAATTGTCCGCAAATCAGTTATTGACACAACACTAACAGAATCGCTGCGCACATACCATCAAAGGTTTATAATAACTTCCTTCGATAGTGGAGCTTATACAATTCCTCCTATTACACTAGGTTATAAGCTGGCAAATGATTCTGCTATGCAGTTTGCTTTATCTCAGTCAATTGCATTCAAAGTACTAACCATTCAGGTTGATACTACACGGGCTATAAAGGAAATAAAAGGTCCGATGGACGCACCACTTACATTTGCTGAAATTCTCCCTTGGTTACTGGCTGCGCTGGCTCTGGCAATTGTTATCACTTTACTGGTTTACTACTTGCGAAAACGCAAGAATAACAGACCGTTTATAAGCTTGCCTCGCAAACCTAAAGTTCCAGCCTACCAGATTGCACTTGAATCGTTGACAACTCTCAAATCCAGAAAACTATGGCAGGGTGGCCGAATGAAGGAATATCATTCTGAAATTACTGATATTATTCGTTTATACATTGAAAATCAGCTTGGAATAGCTGCAATCGAAATGACAACGGACGACATATTAGATGCCTTTACCGAAAACAATAGCAACTCAGATATTTCACTAAAACTTAGGCAGATACTTACAACTGCTGATTTGGCTAAGTTTGCCAAAGCCGAACCATTGCCGTTGGAAAATGAACTTAGCATGGAGAATGCTGTTACATTCGTAAAAGATACAATGCCGGCACAACAAACACCCGACCTGGCTAAACAAACCATTGATACTCAAATAAACAAGGCCTGATGTTAGAGCATATTCATTTTGCCGATCCCGAATATTTATACCTTTTAGTGGTTATTCCACTGGCAGGAGTATGGTATTGGTTCCGGTCAGGCAGAATTTACCCGGAAATGCGAATACCAGTATCAGGTGCGTTTGCCGGGGTTAGGCCCAGCCTTAAACTCAGGCTCAGGCCCTTGCTGATAACATTACGTTTGTTGGCGATCACAGCGGTAATTGTGGCACTGGCCAGGCCGCAGTCCAATATCAGCCGACAGGACATCAGCGTTGAAGGAATTGACATTGTCCTTGCCACTGATATATCAGGTAGTATGCTAGCCGAAGACTTTAAACCAAACCGTCTGGAAGCGTCAAAGGATGTAGCTACCGAGTTTATCCGTGAACGACCAAACGATCGCATTGGACTTGTGGTTTTCAGTGGCGAAAGTTTTACACAATGCCCGCTCACTACCGATCATTCAGTGCTTATAAATCTATACAACAGCATTAAAAGCGGAATGATTGACGATGGTACTGCATTGGGCGATGGCCTGGCAACAGCAGTAAGCAGGCTAAAGGAGAGTAAAAGTGTTAGCAAAATAATCATATTACTCACTGATGGTGTAAACAATATGGGAGCTCTTGATCCTTTATCAGCAGCTGAAATTGCCCAATTATACGGTATCAGGATATATACTATTGGAGTTGGGACTATAGGAACAGCGCCATACCCGTTCGAAACGCCATTCGGAATTCAATATCAAAACGTGGAGGTTAAAATTGATGAGCCCTTGCTAAAAAAGATATCGCAAATGACCAATGGAAAATACTTCAGGGCAACAAATAAGCGCAGCCTGACCACTATCTACCAGGAAATTGACAAGCTAGAGAAATCAAAGATAGACGTCACTGAGTTCAGACGTAAAAAAGAAGAATTCTTACCCTTGGTATTTCTGGCCATCATATTGCTTTGCATGGAAGTAATTCTGCGTCAAACCTATTTTCGTTCCAATCCCTAAGATAACCGGCTAAATATTAAAGAACACAAATGCTTAGATTTGCCCATACATATTATTTCTTCGGACTACTGGCAGCACCGGTTTTCATTCTGCTTTTCTGGCTTTTTATACGCTGGAAAAAGCAATCACTTGCGCGTTTCGGACAACCTGGGATCGTTTCGAAACTAATGCCCGAAACATCGGCCAGCCGACTGGTTTGGAAATTCATATTGCTATTACTGGCCTTTGCAAGCCTAATTGTGGCTCTTGCGGATCCCCAAACCGGCTCCAAACTTGAAAAAATTAAACGCCGCGGAGTGGATCTTGTAATTGCGCTTGATGTTTCTAATAGCATGCTTGCACAGGACATACAGCCTAACCGGCTTGAAAGGTCAAAACAAGCTATTTCAAAGCTTATTGACAATCTTGATAATGACCGTATCGGGCTTATTGTTTTTGCTGGAAAAGCATATACTCAAATGCCAATAACTACAGATTATGCTGCTGCAAAACTATTCCTTGCTACTATCAACCCGGGGATGGTACCTATGCAAGGAACCGCCATTGGCGAAGCCATTGATCAGGCAATGGAAAGTTTCGGAACTGACAAACAAAGTAAAGCTATTATAATAATAACTGATGGTGAAAACCACGAGGACGATGCAGTTTCCAAAGCACGGGAAGCAGCAGCCAAAAGCATTGCAGTTTACACTATAGGAATGGGGCTGCCAGAAGGCGGGCCAATTCCTATTTTTAACGGAGGCATACAGATTGGTTATAAGAAAGATCAGGACGGCGCGACTATAATCACGCGTTTGGATGAAAAAATGCTTTTAGATATTGCTGTTGCCGGAAAAGGAATATATGTACGCGCCAATAATTCACAGGCTGGCCTTAAGAAAGTATTCGACCAGGTGAATAAAATGCAAAAAAATGAATATGACAGCCAGGTATTTTCTGACTATGAGGATCGTTTTCAGTTGTTCCTGTTCATAAGCCTGTTATTTTTACTGGCTGAGTTATTCATCTTCGAGCGCAAAGGTAAATGGGCAGAAAGAATCAGGATATTCGGATCAAAAACGCTACAAATCAAATGAAAAGAATAATAATCACCGGAATCTTCGTTACTTTGATGGGATGTACTTTTGTTACAGAAGCTCAGCAGGCATCTAAATTTATCCGCAAAGGAAACCGAAACTATGATGCAGGAAAATTCAAAGAAGCCGAAATTGATTACAGGAAATCTCTTGCCCGCGATCCGTCTTTAATAAAGGGATCGTACAATTTAGGGAATGCGTTGTATAAGCAGAACAATTTTACTGAGTCTTCTTCAGCTTATCAGGCTATAACTGAATCGAAAATCGGAAAAACCGACAAGGCAAAAGTTTTTCATAACCTTGGTAATTCGCTTTTCGAGAATAAAAAATATGAAGAAAGCATTGATGCTTATAAACAATCATTGCTTCTAAACCCTAAAGACGAAGATACGCGATACAACCTGGCTTATGCCATGTCGAAATTGAAACAACAACAACAAAACAAGGATCAACAAAAAAACGATAAAAAACAACAGAAAGAGCAGCAAAAGCAACAGCAGCAGCAAAAAGATCAACAAAAGCAACAGCAGCAGCAAAACAAGCAAATGTCCAAGCAGGATGCCAACCGTATGTTGGAAGCCTTAAAAAACAACGAGAAGAAAACAATGGACAAGCTAAAAAAAGAAAAATCAAAAGCAGCGAAGATACTGGTGGAGAAAGATTGGTAAATTCCAGTATGGAATTTAAGAATTGAACACTAAACGCCACTGAAAGCCAGCTACCGACTATGAAAAAATATCTGATTTTCGGAATTCTGTTCAGCATACTATTTGTAAAACTGGAAGCCCAGGAGGTTCAGTTTGTTGGCTCTGCCAATAGTGTTGTAGAAACTGGCGAGCAATTCAGGCTAACATACACACTAAACACAGAAGGAAGTAATTTTATAGGTCCGGCTATTCAAAATTTCTCGATGCTTGCCGGCCCAAGCCAATCGAGCAGTTCGAGTGTGCAATACATTAATGGACGCGTAATGCAGTCCTCCACAATATCCTTTACATTTATTTTGCAGGCAATACAACCCGGAACTTATACACTTTCCGGGGCCTCAGTTGTGGTTAATGGCAAAAAAATCCAATCCAATCCTGTTACTATAAAAGTTGTTAAAGGGAATAGCAGTTCTCCACAGGGGAACAGTAATAACACACCCGAAGCTGGAGCAAACCTTGATGGCAACGACCTCTTTCTTAAAGCTGTCCCCAGTAAATCAAATCCTTTACAGGGAGAACAAATAACAGTTACATACAAGCTTTATACGCGTGTGCCGGTTTCTCTCAACGGCATCGACAAAATCCCTTCCTATGAAGGATTCTGGTCACAGGATCTGATAAAGGATAAAGATAAATATGCGCAATATAATGAAACTATCAACGGCCAAAAGTACATGGTAGCTGAAATACGGAAAGTTGCGCTGTTTCCGCAAAAAGGAGGCAAACTGCTTATAGATCCACTACAGATTGATATCGTAGCACAACTTCAGACTAAGAAAAAGCGCAATTCTTTTAACGATCCGTTTTTTGATAACTTTTTCAATGATTCTTTTTTTGGTTCATCTGTCCAGAATGTAAAAAAAACACTACGTTCCAATTCTGTTACTGTAAATGTGAAGCCCCTGCCTGCACAGGTCAGACCTGCTGACTTCAGCGGTGCTGTTGGCAGTTTTGAACTTAAACCATCTATTGACCGTAAAGAACTTAAAGCGAATGAAGCCCTCACATTGCGCCTTAATATCTCTGGAAAAGGAAATCTAAACCTAATAGAGAAACCCAATGTTGTATTTCCTCCTGATTTTGAAGCATACGATCCAAAAATAATAGACAACATATCATATACAGCCAATGGTGTAAGTGGTTCGCGAACCTTTGAGTACCTGGTAATACCAAGGAATCCAGGAGAATTTATTATAAAACCTGCTTCATTTAGTTATTTCGACCTTGCAAAAAATACGTATGTCAGGCTTCAATCACCTCAATACACCATCAAAGTGCAAAAAGGTGACGGAAGTGAGGCTAATATAACAATATCCTCCGCAAATCAGGAAGACATCAAATACCTTGGGCAGGATATCCGGTTTATACGCTCTGCTCCTTTCGAGCTTACCCCTGTGGGAAAATACTTTTTTGGTTCTGACCTTTATTACCTGCTATTAGTCTTACCTGCCTTATTATTTGCAGTAATGATATTTGTTTGGAAAAACCAGATAAAAAAACGTAGCGATATCGCTTTCATGCGTAATAAGAAAGCTACCCGGATTGCTACTTCCCGTTTGAAGAAAGCTAACACCTATCTGAAAGAAGCAAAACAGGAAGCATTTTATAACGAAATATCCCATGCACTCTGGGGCTACCTTAGCGATAAATTCAACATCAGCCTGTCCGAACTTTCAACAGAATCTGTACGCATGGCATTGCAACCGAAAGAAGTGGATGAGAGTATTATCACTCAGTTTACTGATACACTTCACCACTGCGAATATGCCCGTTTTGCCCCAGGGGATAAATCCACGATAATGGAGCAAATATACAACGAGGCCTTAACAATTATCACCAAAATTGAACATGAGCTCAAATAGCTGATTATGAAAAAAATATTTTTAGCATTTGCCGGTTTGCTGTTCTCGTTCCAAATGATTGCTGCTAACGACACACAATTAGTCGCAAAAGGAAATAAAGCATATATGAACGGTATGTTTAGCCAGGCTATAGCATGCTACCAGGATGTTTTGAAAAGAGGCTCCGCTTCAGCTGAATTGTATTATAACCTTGGCAATGCCTATTATAAAACCGACGACCTGCCTTCAGCTATCCTTTATTACGAAAAGGCAAAAAAACTACATCCGAATGATGCTGACATCAACTTTAACCTTTCGGTAGCCAATAACAAGATAGCAGATAAAATTGAACAAGTGCCTCAACTTTTCATCAAACGTTGGTGGACAGCTGTCTTCAACCTGTTTAGCCTTGAAACCCTGGCTACTGCCAGCATAGTTCTTTTCACACTATTCTTATTATTAATAAGCATTTTTCTTTTTGCCAGACCGATTTGGGTGCGAAAAGTAACTTTTTGGTGCGGAATCGGAATTCTTGGAGTTTCCATAAGTGCCTTTGTTATAGCGCAACGTAAGCATCACGCTCTAAAGGAACAAAAAGAAGCTATTGTTTTCACCCCTGCTGTAACAGTGAAGAGTTCTCCTGATGCTAATAGTGTTGACTTATTTGTTGTTCATGAAGGCGCTAAAGTAATCATCCTCGACACTCTGGCTACCTGGCAGGAAATCAGGATTGGCAACGGCAGTGAGGGCTGGATCAAGGCTATTGATACCCGGAGAATATAATCCCGCATTTCTTTATAATATTTTTACATCGGAATTGTTCAACTTTCCTAAATACTCCTTATCTTTACACGGAGAGTGCTGATGTAGCCTCTAAAGGTGAAGCTATGCCACATTACAATAATGCTGCAACCAGGAATATTTTATGTTTATTGATTCTCATACTGGTAAATGCTTATTCCAGCCCTGCTAATGCACAGGAATTTTTTCCGGCTTCGCCCTATGGCGGCAAACAGCAATTAAAGGAGTTCTTCAATGAACACCTTGTTTACCCGCATCATGAATTAATTTCAGGAAAAGAAGGAGATGTAGCCCTTGCCTTCGACATTGATGCTAAAGGACAAATATCCCAACTAAAGGTCCTGCTACAAGTAAGTCCTGAATTTACCAAAGAAGCTATCCGATTGTTTAACCTTCTTCTTTGGGAACCTGCCAATTACAGGGGAAAATTAGTAAATGACCACCAGGAAATAACAATACCTTTTAACATAAAGCATTACCAAAAGATTTGCCGATTGCGTGGTTATGATACAATTACTTACCCTTTTTACCAGGTTGACACTTCATTGAAAATATATGCATACAAGCAAACAGAGAAGCCCCCTGCACCAGTTTTCACTAAAAAGGATATTACATACGAATCTTTTATGAGAAAATATTTTCACTATCCTGAATTAGCGTTTAAACAAAACATCACTGGAATTGTTAATGTTTACTTTATTGTTGAACCTTATGGTATTATTTCAAACGTAAATGTGGATAACCGTTTGGGCGCAGGATGCACGGAAGAAGCCATTCGCCTTATCAGGCTTATTAAATGGATGCCCGGTATAGTAAATGGAAAGGCCGTGAGGGTTAGCATGAACCTGTCAATTACTTTTAGCCTCGATGGCAAAAATAAATTTGAATATCAGCCTAACCAAGCTTCCAATTCGATGAATTGAGATATTTGTCGAAAAAATCTAATTCATAGTTAATTCATTTAATATTCTCTAAACACCATTTACGAATTATAACAAATTACCAATCACTATTTACTATTAATTAATGACCTGGAAATGACAAAACACTTTTTTACGCTATTACTTTCTATGCTGCTTTTAACTGGACTATTAAAAGCTCAAACAATTGACACGGTTAAATACTGGAATTTCAAGGGGGAAGGAACCCTTGCATTATCCCAGGTTTCACTCAATAATTGGGCTGCCGGGGGCGAACCTTCTACTGGTGTTAATGCTATGGGAAATCTTTTCTCAGCTTATAAAAAAGGCAAATTCAGCTGGGATAATAGCCTGGAGCTTGCATACGGGTTTCTAAGCCAGCCTAAAGCAGTAATTAAATATAAAAAGACTGATGATAAGATTGATTTCTCATCTAAAGCAGGGATTTATGCTTTTAAAAAATGGGATTACACTATTTTATTCGGTTTTAAAACGCAGTTTTCGGATGGTAAAAATTATCCAAACGATTCCACTGTTATATCGCGTTTCATGGCACCTGGTTATTTTCAACTGGCTCTTGGTATGAATTATAAACCAACCGGGTATTTTTCGTTGTTTATTTCCCCACTCGGCATGCGCTATACTATTGTTAACGACCAAAAACTTGCTGACTTGGGCGCTTTTGGAGTGGATCCAGCCACCACCACCAAAACAGGCGAAATTATTACCCACGGCAAGAATACTTTATGGGAATTTGGTGCATCAACAAAGGCTGCATTCCAGAAAGAAATTGCAAAAAATGTAACCCTTGGTACAAAACTCGAATTGTTCTCAAACTACCTGAAAAACCCTCAGAATGTTGTTGTTAACTGGGAAGTCCTGCTTTCTTTAAAAGTAAACTCATTTCTTACAACCACTATAGCGACTCAACTCGTTTATGATGATAATATTGATATTCTCAGCAAGGAGGGTATAACATTAGGGCCACGTACACAATTCAAGGAAATTATTGGTGTAGGCCTCTCGCATAAATTTGGTAAATAAAATTGCATCAAAATAAAGAGATTATTCTGACAATTAAATAACAATCAAACCAATACTTCATTTAAAACGTAAAACACATGAGCATTTTAAAAGAATTTAAAGCATTTGCCATGAAAGGCAATGTTGTTGATCTGGCAGTAGCAGTAATTATTGGTGCTGCCTTCGGCAAAATCGTTTCATCATTTGTAAATGATATTCTTATGCCGCCACTCGGTGTATTGCTCGGAGGTCTGGATTTCAAAGACCTCAAGTTCACAATGATAGCTGCGATAGGCGACAAACCTGCTGTTACACTTAACTACGGGATGTTTGTTCAAACTGTTATCGACTTCATTATCATTGCATTTGCTATTTTTATGATGATTAAAGCTATGAATATGGCCAAGAAAAAAGAAGTGGAAGCACCCTCAGCTCCGCCTGCTCCTACTACTGATCAGGCGCTTCTCACTGAGATACGTGATATCCTTAAATCGCAGAAATAATACAGTACTGGGATATCTGTCATAAGAGCATTACCTTTGAAACCGGAACATATTTAATCAATATGTTCCGGTTTCTTCTTTTAATTCATGATTATGAATCACCAACCTAAACAACATAGCAAGAAAGCCGGACTGCCACCCGGCACTCTTGTATATACAGGCAATCATCCCGAGCCTACTAAGGTCGTACTTTACCGCTTCGATCAGGAAACAATCGAATCTTTTCAGGGAATAGAGGCAGTTTCGCAAATAAACCCAAAAAAAGTTAACTGGTTCAATATCACAGGTTTTTCGGACACTTCCCTTATCGGCGAAATTGGCGAAAAATTCGGGCTTCACCCCCTTATGTTAGAGGATATCCTCAACAGCGATCATTTGCCAAATGTGGAAGATATGGATGACTGCCTTTTTATAACGC
Source organism: uncultured Lentimicrobiaceae bacterium (assembly GCA_964511085.1). Classification (GTDB taxonomy): domain Bacteria; phylum Bacteroidota; class Bacteroidia; order Bacteroidales; family DASVHX01; genus DASVHX01. Next base: position 4,699 of record CAZEDO010000058.1, on the reverse strand, counting down.
TGAAGGTTATCAGTCTGAAATTAAATGCAAATGAGCTGGATGTGCATCATGCAAGCTTTGTGGTAGGAAAACATTACCTGCTATCTTTCTCCGAAACAGACAACCAGCTTTTTCAGCCTGTTATCGAAAGGCTCGAAAATAACAAAGGTAAAGCGCGAATGAACAAAGCCGACTACCTTTCATACCTGCTCATTGATAAGATTGTAGACAATTACTACCTTGTACTCGACCATTTGGAAGAGCACATGGATAAAATCGAAGCCAAGCTTCTGAATGATCCTTCGCCACGGTTAGCAGGGGAAATAATGACACAAAAGAAATTGCTGATCATGCTTCGTAAATCGGTAAACCCTTTCCGCGATGAAGTGCGCAAGATAACCCGTGAGGAATCAACATTTATCACTCAAAACACTTTGCGGTATCTCAACGATGTTTACGACCACCTTAACCAAATTGTACAAACAATTGATAACTTCCGCGAGATGATTTCCGACATGATGGATCTGCTTATGGCCAACAATGCCAACCGCATGAACAGCATCATCACCACCCTTACCATGATAAGTTCCATATTTATACCTCTCACTTTCATTGTAGGAATTTATGGAATGAACTTCGAATACTTTCCCGAAATAAAATGGCACTATGGTTATCCGATGATCATGTTAATTATGTTAATGATCGGGGTGGGAATGTATATTTATATGCGGCGCAAAAGATGGCTCTGATATGCCCCTGATCGGATTACTATCGGACACACATGGGAGTATGCATACTTCCATTCCCGGCTTTTTTAGTGAATGCGACGAAATATGGCATGCCGGCGATATCGGCAACCTGGCTACTGCCGAAGCATTGCAGAAGCTAAAACCATTGCGGGCCGTCCATGGAAATATAGACGGCCAGGAACTACGTCTCCTCTACCCTGCTCAATTACGCTTTACTATTGATGGAGTGAGCGTGTTTATGATCCACATCGGAGGATACCCTGGCAGATATGAGAAACAAGTACGTGAAATCCTGGCTTTGGAACGCCCCAGGCTCTTTATCAGCGGCCATTCTCATATTCTGAAAGTTATAAATGACGAGCGCTTCGGCCTGCTACACATAAACCCAGGCGCCGCAGGTAATTCAGGAATGCATCAGGTGATAACAGCTATGCGCTTTAAGATAGACCAGGGAAAAATATCCGACCTTGATATTCTCGAAATAAAACGTGGTTGAACCACATTTATCAGTGCCGGATTAGCGCAGGCGGTCAAGCGATTTAACCAGTTTGTCGTCGCGGGTGATAGCGCGGTTGGCCAGGATAAAGAAAACCAACGTTATAAGAGGAAAGTAAATTCCGATTTCGCCTGTATAATCAGGAACAATGGCTAATTTCTTTTCAATAAGTGGACTGTAAAGGAAGAAAATCCCCGCGATCATGACAATAGTAGAAAGGATACCAAACTTAACTAACCTTAATTGCATATCCCGTTTTTTATATAACAATATAGCTGTCAATGCCAAAATAAACATCAGGGAGCCAACAACTGCCAATGGCAAAACCAACGAACGGCTGATTGCTGCCTGCTCACCAGGAGCCAAATTAACAAGGCCAACTATATAAAGTTTCTGGTAAGTGATGTCCGATAAGAAAGAAGCAACCGGAAAAAAAAATAGCGCTGCAGAACAAGCGGCCGCGATAAAAAGATATATGGTCTGGATACGTTGAATCATGGTGTTATTAGTTTCTGAGGCACAAAGATAAGAAGCAATTGCTTAAGAAGCGAATCCATTTTTAACATTACGTCTGTTTGAAATTTATATTTTGGCTCATAAAAGGGTTTTAATTTTGCTGGATATGTCTGCTTCGCGTCAGGTTTGGAGTTTTGGCATTTTGGCCGCAGAAAATTAAGCCACCAAGGCACATAGCCACCAAGTTTCACTAAAAACAGGCCGTATAAATTAACTTAACACTCTATCAAAAGTTAATTTTAAACATAGGGTCTTAATAACCAGCTTGAAAAATAATATTTATCAGCGCAAAATATTTATACCTGTGTTTCGTGCAAACTTGTATATTTGTTTTACTATATAAAAACCTAAGCCATGTCAAACGACAAGCAATCGAAAAACCCTGAAGACAGCCAGGAAATTGATCTGATAAAGAAAGAGAATGAACAACTTAAAGCTGAAATAGCAAAGCTAAAACAGTTTGAATCTGCTGGAGATGAGCTGATTGAAGCACGTGAAACTGCTACCAGGGCAAGCCAGATCAAGACAGACTTTCTCTCGATGATGAGTCATGAAATCCGCACACCAATGAATGGTGTTATAGGAATGACCAGTTTGCTTCTAGATACTACACTCACACCAGAACAAAAAAACTATATCGAAACACTGAAGGTGAGTGCAGATAGTCTGGTAAACATCATCAACGATATTCTTGATTTCTCTAAAATTGAATCCGGCAAACTTGCATTGGAAGAAGGTCCTTTTGAACTTAGGAAATGTATTGAAGAAGCGTTGGATAACTATGCCCAGAGTGCCATTGACAAAAGCCTCGACCTGCTCTACCTCATTCAGCCTGATGTTCCACCATTTTTGGTTGGTGATATGAGCCGGCTGCGGCAGATCATGTCCAACCTCGTGAACAATGCAATAAAATTCACGGAAGAAGGAGAGATTTTCGTTTCCGTAGAAAGGACAGGCGAAAATATCGGGACTCATGAGCTTACTTTTTCAGTACGCGACAGTGGAATCGGCATTCCTAAAGAAAAGATTGGTATTCTATTCGAGGCTTTCACCCAGGCAGATGCGTTTGCCATGCGCCGATACGGAGGCACAGGGCTTGGTTTAGCCATAGCAAAACACCTTATCGGGCTGATGGGTGGCCGTATCTGGGTGGAAAGCACCTTGGGGAAAGGATCTACATTCTATTTTACAGTAAACCTGCGCACTTCGGACACTGGCAAAGCCAAACTCTACGTAAGGGGACAGATTCCTGAACTTAAAAACAGCCGGGTACTTATTGTGGATGATAATGCCACAAACAGGCAAATATTCACACTACAGTTTGAATCGTGGGGCATGAAAGTCACAGCCGCTAATTCAGGGAAAGATGCCCTTGCTGCAATTGAAGATGAGGAAGAACCATTCGATCTTGGTGTCCTTGATATGCAAATGCCTGTGATGGATGGCCTTGAATTGGGAAAACTCATCAAACAGCTTCCATTCAAAGGCGACATTCCGCTTATAATGCTTACTTCACTTGGCAATATCAGCAAATTACCAAAGGAAATTTTTGACGCTCAGCTTTCAAAACCTATCAAATTAGCCGAACTTTTCGAAGAAGTTTTACGTGTAATAGCCGAATCACGAAATAATCGTAAAAATGAGGCTGACCATAACGTGGACAAACAACTTTCGACTAAACTTCCTCTGCGCATCCTGCTTGCCGAAGATAACACCACCAACCAGGAACTTGTAGTTACGCTGCTTTCCAAGATGGGATACCACATTGATGCCGTTGATAATGGCCGTAAAGTGATTGATATGATGGAGAAGAAGCGCTACGATATTATTCTGATGGATATTCAGATGCCGGTGATGAGTGGACTGGAAGCTACAAAGATAATCCTCGAACGCTTCCCCGAAAGCGACAGGCCACCTATCATTGCCATTACAGCCAATGCCATGCCTGGCGATAAGGAACGTTACCTTGCTGCAGGAATGGTAGACTACCTGCCAAAACCAATCCGGTTTAAGGATGTGCAGGCAACACTCATAAAGTGGGGCAGAAAAAAGAAACAAGCCTGATCAAAATAAAAAATCCCGGTAATGCCGGGATTTTTTATTTGATCATAGGAAGAAAGTTGAACTCGTAATCTCCGGGTTATGAAATGAATGTTGATGTCGCTTTTAAGGCATCGTAAATATTAATTGATTTTAAATACATTTCCATGCCCTTGCAAATGTAGAAATCAGTATGAAAACCTTTTCCTCTTTATTGATTTCTATGGCTTAACACTAAAATTTTCACCTTATATCAATATCCAATTCGCTTACGCTCCTTTTGATCTATATCCTGTTTGTCTTTTTCAAGCAAATAGTTTAGTGCCTGGTACACATCGCTGAATTGGGTATCGTACCTGGTTTCCATTTCTTTCAGTTTTTGCGTCAGGTCCTTATGGGATAATGCATATTGCCGCATGAATACGAAGGCTCTCATAATGGCAATGTTTACTTTTATTGCTGTTGGGCTTTTTAAACGCTGGAAAGCATGGCGACACCCTGCTCAGTGAAGGCCAGTGGTAAATATTTACTGTACCTGCCTCGTCCTGTCTCTAAGGTCACAATTTGTGACCTTAGAAAGTTATATTCTTCCCTTGTGATTTCAAACATAAAATCAGCAGGAAACCGTTCAATATTACGCTTTACAGCCTGGTTTAAAACCTTCGTCTCAGTTTCGTATAGCTCAGCGAGGTCGTAATCCAGCAATACCCTGTGACCGCGTAATTCATAAATCTTGCTCTGGATAAGTTGCAGTTGCATGTACTACAAATTTAACATTTTATTTGCAGAAATTGCCCTATAACAAAAAAGCTTTCATTTCTGAAAGCCTTGAATTAACCACAAAATATTGAACTAATGAGAGTAGCGTGGACGAGAGTTGAACTCGTGACCTCCGGGTTATGAATCCGACGCTCTAACC
>CAZEDO010000057.1:9554-22828 GCA_964511085.1 uncultured Lentimicrobiaceae bacterium | reverse complement strand
AATAATAAAATAGCCATAACGAATACGGCTTTGAAAGTAGTTTTTTTCATAAGTTTAAGAATGATTAAGGTTTATATATTAAGGTTTGGTTAGTGAAAATAAAAGGCGTTAAATGTACAAAATTTTCTAATAATCTATGTTCCTGATAAATTTTATTTTATATACTGTATTATTCTGTTCCTGAGATCAATGTGTAAATCTGTTAATGTGTTTTAGGGGTTGTCAGGCTGCCTTGCAGCACCTTTTCAGCAATACTTTTACATCGGGTTTCGAAGCTTTTATATAAGTTGGATTTGAATAGTGCTATATCAAAGAGCTGGATAAATTGGCTCATCAATCAGCGTTATCATTTGTTGCACTATTGCGTGTGTGAGTGAATTAAGTAAAATATTGGCTTTCCGGTAATAAAGGGGGCGAAAGTACATTGAATTTTGATACATTACTACATGAAAATTAACAGAATAGAAAAATTAACAATTATTTAATGGGATGTGGTTGATTGGTTGAAGGGTTGATGTGTTGAAGGGTTGAAGGGTTGAAGGGTTGAAGGGTTGAAGGGTTGAAGGGTTGAAGGGTTGATGTGTTGATGTGCTGAGCGCCGGCCTGCCGCCAGGCTGGGAGTCGAAGAGGTCATAATGTACCTTATCATTTTTTTGCGGTTAAGGAAATACCGTTCCTTCAGATGGGTCCTTGAGGCGTAATCAGAATTCTGATCAGGCTCAAAAACATATCGTTCTTGTGAAAAATTCTTCATTATGCGTATGAGTTTCTCTCAATTATATATATTTGCTGAATTAAGCCCCCTTATGCCTGCACACCGATCAAAAGCACCTAAGATATTTAACCGCCAGAAAAACAGGGTTTTCCGACGGTTTTTCAAAAATATTTTTGGGACAGACAGCGATGATACGCGTCATCGCAGGTCATCATCATCCCATGTAAGTGATGCTGAATCTGCAGAGCAAATAATGCCGGAAGAGCAAAAAGCTTCGTTTTGGGGTTCCCTGTTCGATAGCCGGCACGACTGGAAAACCAGGTTTACAGGCGAGGAGAAGAAAAGGAGGGTAAAACATGAGCCTGTATTTGCCGAAAAAAGTGATGTTCCGACTGTAATACGTCCAAAACGCCATCACCGGAAAAAAAAGGAAGTCAGGAAAACGGGTTTTTTCAAGCACCTGTTTCTTGAGTGGCCCAGGCTCGCGGAACTAAAGCAGAATGTTCTTAATGCCGTTCTCCCCAAAAGCTGGCGTGTTGAACATTCGCCGGTAAAACATAAAAAAAAGAGGAAAAAGAGTATTTTTAAGCGGATATTCAGGAACAGGATCAGAATACATAAAAAAGTAGTATTGCCATCAGACGAACCAGTACTGCCGGCTAACAAAATAAAAGGAATTATATTTGATCATTTCCCCTATTTTGTTAATTCTACCTTAATGTTCCTGCTGGCCTATCTGGCGGCGTGGCTTACATACCAGGCAGCCGTCATCTTAACATCCTCGTTTTTTCATATCGATTCCGTCCTGTTTTTCTTCGAGGTGATGTTCCCGGTAGGTAATTCATCTGCCCTGTGGACAAACTTTAATATTATTACGATCACTATCAGCGGGCCTATTACCTCAGTAGTGGCGGCAACTATCTATTATTATTTTATTGTGCGGCGGAACTTGGTGAAAGGCAACACCCTGTTGTTTTTTAACTGGCTTATAATTCATTCGTTCTGTATGTTCTTTGCTGCATTTGTGGCAGGAGTAGTAACAAACCAGGGCTTTGGTTATGTGGCCAACTGGATGTATATGAATGTGTTTTTCAAAATTTTATTTTCGCTCATTTTCCTTTTCGTTCTTTCCTTTATTGGTTTCAAGGGTGCAAAGCATCTTTTGGAAACATCCAATTCAATAGCCCGCACCAAATCAAAGAACAGGGTTTACTTCCTCATTAGCCAGACTATCCTGCCCTGGTTTGTTAGCTCATTTCTGCTGATAGCTATTAAATATCCAAGTTTTGCACCCCAGCATGAGAATATTCTGGTGTACGATGCTATTATTATCGCCAGTGTGCTTTTCATGATTATCCCCCCAATTTTCAATAAGAAAGCGCAACCTTCGCCGATACTTTTCAGGGAAAGTCGCAAACCGTCGCATATCAATAAACTGAGTATCCTCATGACCTTATTTGTTATTGTAATATTCAGGGTTGGCTTATCCGGCGGATTGCATATTATTATTCATTTTATGATGGACATCAGCCGCTATAGATAATGGTGCTGAAGATTCAGGGTTTGAAGAGCCACAACTCCAGGTATTCTATGAGTCTCTTTAAATCAGTGAGACTATAATTTTGAGAAACAAAATTATTTAGCCGAACTGATCCCGAGCGAAGTCGAAGGATCTTTTTGGGTATTATTCCCCGCTACTTGGGGCGATATTAAAAGGAAATCCTTTGTAGATACCTCGTCCGCTTGCGGCGAGGTAGTTCATTTCATCAATTTCAATTGTTAAAATTTGAGACTTTTGATTTGGAATTTTGAATTTTGAATTTGGAATTTGGGACTTGTGCCTTGGAACCTGATCTGATAATGCTCTAATTTATCCTGCTTTCACTACAAAAACGCCCCATTCTAATCTCTCATCTCCCCCCTTTTGCTGAACTCTTTAAAAACGCCTTAACTATTGGCATTGACAAAGGATTTTCTTTCGGCATCCTTTCCGGGTGCCATTGAACGGCTTGTAAAAATGGTTTCTGACCAGGGTTAGAATACTCAATAGCTTCTATAATACTATCGCTCGACCAGGCTACTGCTCTGAAATCTGCCGCCATTTTTTCCAACGCCTGGTGATGATTGGTTGTTACCCAACCAGTATCAACAAGGCAGATTGTATATAAGTTGGACGATTTATCCACAACTACATGGTGAAAACATTTGGTGTAGTCTTCACACCTGTGCATAATTGCCGACGGCCGGTCGTTTGGGATATCCACTATCAATGTTCCTCCCATAGCTACGTTAAGGATTTGTTGCCCACGGCAGATGCCGAGTATCGGTATCCTCATTTCCATTGCTTTCCGGATAAGGGCAAACTCCAGCGAATCGCGGGGAGGATTCGTTTCGCAGCGGCCACTATCAGCAGCTTTTCCATAATAGGATGGCACCACATCCTCACCTCCCGTTAATAGCAGCCCATCACAGTTTTCGAGCTGCCGGATGGCAGAGTCGATGGGCATCTTGTCAAAATCGATTGTAACAACTGTAGAGTCAGCGCGGTGAATCCAGTTTATGTAATTTTTTGTTGCCGAAGATAATGCGATATGCAGAGGCTTTTCCTCGCTGAAGGCGCAACTGATAAGAAGTAGCATGAACGGCAGAAAGAGAATAAACAACCTGGTTTTACGCATAGTTATCAGAATTTTGTATTTGTGTTTAAAAGTAGCATCCATGCAAATATTAAGAGGAGTTAATAATATCCATGTTTGCAGACTACCACACGGCAGTCAGTACTTCACAATGCCGGCAATTCTAATTCTGCATTGCCGGCATTTTACATTTTGAAATTACACCATTTCTTTCTTACACCTGTAAGGCAAGTATGCGTTTGGCTGGGATTATCTGCCATCCAGCATGATAGGCGTATTCCTTTTACTGTCCAGAATAATAAGTTTTGCATTGGGCGAAGTGGCAATAGCTTTGATCATTTCGTATTGCAACTGTTTATCGCTGAGGCCGGTACTTAAAATCTTCTGGTAATCGGCAATCCCTTGGGCTTCAACTCTTTTGCGTTCAGCTTCTTGTTTTTCTTTCTGAAGGACGAAGGTCATTTTCTGCGCATCCTGCTCGGCATTAATTTTTGATTCGATGGTTGTTTTTACAGATGCCGGCAGTGTAATATTGCGCACAAGCAATTGCTCCAAAACAAGACCTCTGGTTTTAAAATCACTTTCAATTGTCTTGAATATACGCCCCTGGAATTCATCCCGCTTGGAGGAATACAAGGCCACTGCGTCATAATATACGGCATTATCCCTGATTTTTGTCCGGCAGATCGGGCGAACGATAGTGTTCCTGTAATCAGTGCCAATTTCCTTCAGAATACGCGGAGCTTCATTGGGAAGTACCTTATACAGAACTGTGAGGTCAACAATAACTTCCAGCCCGTCGGCAGAAAGTACACGTATGGCATCATCTCCCGTTTTATCACCTTCGTCATGAACTGCCGACATGGTGTAATTCTGAGTCCTTACATCAAACGTTACAACATCCACCAATGGGTTTATAACATTTAGCCCACTCTCGAGAATGGAATTGTTGACTTTTCCGAATAGTTTTTGAACTCCTACTTCACCGGGCTCAATCTGGATTACCGCCGCAAAACTTGCTCCAATAAATAGAAGAACAACCCCGATTATTTTGATAGTGCCGGCAAATGGCCTTGCAGGCGAATCGGCTTTGGCAAGTGCAAAACCAAGTACAATTACAATTATTCCAATTACGATTACAAACATTTTTTCAGGTTTTAGTGGTTAGAAATCCAGTGAATTGACAAGTTGTAAATATAGTTAAAATATAACCGGATTATTGCTACATGCATCAGAAATTTTCACCCATTTGCAAACGCAGGGCGATTAGCCCCATTAAACTTCATTATCTCTTTTTCGCAAAAAAAAATGGTAGATTTGCACTTCAAATAGAAAATACTTAGCATATGGATTATGATATTATCGTTATAGGCAGTGGCCCTGGAGGTTATGTTGCTGCTATCCGGGCTTCGCAGTTGGGCTTTAAAGTTGCAGTTGTTGAAAAAGCCGAACTTGGTGGTGTATGCCTCAACTGGGGCTGCATTCCTACCAAAGCCCTTCTAAAAAGTGCCCAGGTATTTGATTATGCCAAACATGCCGCAGCTTTTGGTATTTCAATAACCGGCGATGTAACGCCCGATTTTACCGCCATAGTCAAGCGTAGCCGGGATGTGGCCGATGGTATGAGCAAGGGCATTCAATTCCTTTTTAAAAAAAATAAAATTGATCATATTCAGGGGTTTGCTAAGGTAAAGCCAGGTCATAAGATTGAGGTTACTTCAGGTGATGGCATAGTTACCGGATACTCGGCAAACCATATTATCATCGCAACAGGAGCCCGTTCCCGCCAATTGCCCAACCTAAAGCAGGACGGCACACGCGTTATAGGATACCGCGAAGCCATGACTTTGACAACCCTGCCGGAATCAATGGTTGTTGTTGGATCGGGGGCCATCGGCTCCGAGTTCGCTTACTTTTATCAAACATTGGGAACACAGGTTACTTTGGTTGAATTTATGCCGTCGTTAGTTCCCATTGAAGATGAAGAAGTTTCCAAACAACTTGAGCGCAGCTTTAAAAAGTCGGGCATGAAAGTTATGACTTCATCTACTGTTGAGTCTGTTGATACATCGGGCAAGAAATGTACGGTGCTTATTAAAACCAAAAAAGGAGACGAATTGGTGGAAGCCGACATAGTTCTTTCGGCAGTTGGCATTGCCACTAATATTGAAGGTATTGGTCTGGAAGAAACCGGGATCCTTACCGAAAAAGGCAAAGTAAAAACTGATGCCTTTTACCGTACAAATGTGGAAGGATATTATGCAATCGGCGATATCGTTTCAGGTCCGGCCCTTGCTCATGTAGCTTCGCACGAAGGAATCCTGTGTGTCGAAAAGATTGCCGGACGGCACGTGGAACCAATAAACTACAACAATGTTCCCGGATGCACATATACTCACCCCGAAATTGCATCCGTTGGCTTTACCGAAAAAGCCGCTATAGAAGCCGGGTATGAAATCAAAGTAGGCAAATTCCCATTTACTGCATCGGGGAAAGCCAGTTCGGCCGGAGCAAAAGATGGTTTTGTGAAAGTGATCTTTGATGCTAAATATGGCGAATGGCTGGGGGCGCATTTAATAGGCGATAATGTTACCGAGTTAATTGCAGAAATAGTTGTGGCACGGACTCTCGAAACTACCGGCGAGGAAATTATAAGATCCATACATCCGCACCCTACAATGTCAGAAGCCGTGATGGAAGCGGTAGCCGCTGCTTATGGGGAAGTGATTCATATTTAAGGATATTGTTTGTTGATAGGTTGATAGGTTGAAGGGTTGAAGCCCTTCGACTTCGCTCAGGGTGACAGTTGAAGGGTTGAAGGGTTGAAGGGTTGAAGGGTTGAAAGGTTGTCCCCCTGAGAAGCCTGCACTGAGCGAAGCCGTAGTGGAGTCGAAGGGTTGAAAGGTTTATAAACTTTAAACTTTATACTTTTTACTTTCTTATTTCAGGTGCTGGTTTTGAAGGGCTCTAAATTTGTTTTCGGTTTGGTTACTGGCATTTTACGATTCTGCATAAAATTAACATTATTTATGACAGATGTCATGCGAAACTGATAATAATTAAACAAGAAGCTTAAAATCATCTATATCTTTGCTGTAGAATGAAAAAAGCACTCGTCATCTTCTTTTCTGCATCTTTGTCTGTCTTATTTATCGGCCAGACAGTGATGTGTGTGAATACCTTGCATTTGCTCATCAATTCTGAATATTTGGTCGATTCGTCAGTTCAAATTGAAGATAACAGGCAAGAAGATAACTTTATAAAGAAAGATGGTACTTCGCTTCAAATAGCACTAAATGAATATTTTTCAATCTCATCAGGCCTTCATATTCTGTCAGGAATAGAGCCATTTATCTGGCAACCACCAGAGTAATTATTCCCCAATTATTAAATTTAGGATGCATAAAAACAGGCATCCGCAAATTGTTCCCAATATTTTTCCGATAAAATCTAAAATTAATTCATATGAAGAAGTATGTTTTATTTGTAGTATTGCTATTTGCAATTACAATTGCAGGTTGCGACAGAGACGAATGTCCTGTCTGCCATGAGTGCGAATGTGTTTGTGTAAAGTAAATTTAAGATTACAAATGACCTGAATTATGAATAAAGTGCTTGCATAGTGTGGATTATAGAAAGTTTTGGCTGGAAATTGCTTTTCATCATCTTTGTTCCGGCCTGTAGCGATTACAGATGAATTCCGCACTATGCAAGTGTTATATTGCTGGTTTTCAATTTGCGTAACCTTGGAAATCAATTAGAATTTTAACATGTTGATAATGAAATTCTTCCTTACATATGCATCGGCTAAACCGGATTACTTTCAGTGAGCCTCCTGGGGTGCGAAATACTTCGCGCTCATTATAAAATTGCAAACCCAAACACTCAGTATAACGCCGTAATATTTTAATCAATGAAAACACAGGAAATGTTCAATAATTCCGGTAAAAAAATCTGGCGGAAATGGTCTATAGCATTCAAGGTAACACCCGTTGTGGTTTTAGTTGCTTTACTAAAGTTTCTTGCACACAAGTTTGGATTTGAGGTGATGGAGTTAAACGCCCTATTTACAAGTTTAGTGGCTGGTACCATATTTCTGCTTGGATTCCTTATAAGCGGTGTGCTTTCCGACTATAAGGAAAGTGAAAGAATCCCAAGCGAACTTGCAGCATCCATGAGAACATTATTTGATGATACATACACTATCTATAAAGTTAAAAACTCAGATACAGCAATTCAATTTATTGAATATCAAAAGTCATTTATTATATCCTTAATGGATTGGTTTTACAAAAAGGAACGAACGCAATCGCTGTTAAAGAAGATAAGTTTGATGAATGATTTTTTTGTTGAATTCGATAAAGAAGGAGTTCAGGCCAATTATATTATAAAATTGAAGAATGAGCAAAACAGCCTGAGAAAGATGATATTAAGAATTGATACAATAAGAGATACGGATTTTGTGAGTTCGGCTTATGCAATACTGGAAGCCATGGGTTTTTTGGTTGCCCTTGGCCTGATAATTATAAGAATTGAACCCTTTTACGCGTCACTCTTTTTCACTTTACTCGTTACTTTTCTCATATTTTATATGTTTTTATTAATCAGGGATCTGGATAACCCTTTCGATTATCCCGGGAACGGGGAAAGAGGAACGGAAGTTTCATTAAAGCCCCTTCACGACTTTGAAACAGAATTGAAAGAGTATGTAAAATAAGAGCAATATCGATAATTACTGATAAACAATCGTGCACAGCTACAAAAGCGTTACTTTCGCCCGGCTTTGGAAGTAAAAGATGGTAGTGTTAATTTTATAGCAACATTTTGGTTATGACAGTTTTAAGGATTAAAATAATATTTTCTATTCTGGTTTTTTGCTTCCAGGTGATACTGGTAAATGCACAGCCTGGAGGTGATAAAACTGTAAAAGGGGAAAATGGTTCAAAAGAAGGTTTCGGCGTGATAACCGGAATACTTCACGATGCTGCCACCAATGAACATGTTCAATACGGTAATATTGTCCTGTGTCGCAGTTCCGATAGCAAAATGTTCAACGGTGCCATTACTGATGCAAAAGGACGGTTCCTTCTGGAAAAACTTCTTCCGGGCAAGTATTTTATCCGCATTCAATTTATCGGTTACGAGAACAAAATTATTCCGGATCTTATTATTTCCGCTCAAAATGCTGATATAAAGCTTGGCGATATTGCCATTCAACCAAAAGCATCTTCTCTCACCGGTGTTGAGATTACATCTGAGCGAGCTTTGATCACAAGTAATCTGGACAAAAAAGTTATCACAGTTGATAAAAACATGGCAATAGGAGGAGGAACAGCAACCGATGTGATGGAAAATGTGCCGTCAGTTTCAGTGGATGCAGATGGGAATGTGAGCCTTCGCGGGAATGCCAACATTACCCTGCTGATTGATGGAAAGCCCTCAAGCCAGACAGGAATTGCAACCAGCGATGTGCTGAACCAAATACCTGCCAATGCCATTGAAAGCGTCGAAGTAATTACTAATCCTTCTGTTCGCTACGATCCTGACGGAACTTCCGGTATTATAAATATTGTGCTGAAAAAGAAAGCACTCCAGGGATTCAACGGCATGATTTCGGGTAATGCAGGAACCGGCGAAAAATACAATGGATCGCTTAACTTAAATTACCGCCAGGACAAATTCAACTTATTTGCTAACGCTGACGGCAGGCTCAACCATATGCAGACAACAACGGAAAACACCCGCACAACGGATATGGGCATTGGCGAGACAAATATTCTGAAACAATCACAGAAAGGAACGATGGATCGAAATATGTATAGCATGAGCGCTGGTGCCGATTATTATATGGATACCCGAAATACGCTTACATTCAGTATACAGCACCGGAACATGGCCTTTAACTCCAAAGGTACAATGGAGAACAGAAACCTTAACATCAGGGACTCCCTTCTCTGGTATTTTGAGAGGCAAACTGACAACAACCGGAATGTAAATTCCTATGATTATACATTATCCTACAAGCACCTTTTCCCGCAGAAAGGCAGGGAATATACAAATGATATCATATTCAGTTCAAACGAAATGAAAAACAGTAGTGATATAAGTCAGCAGGATTATCTTCCGTCAAGCTTTATTCCTGACGGTGCTGCTTTGCTTCAACAAAACATAGCTCATAATTCCAACAAAGCATTGACGTTTCAAGGCAACTACATCTATCCTATGAATGAAGATGGCCGGATAGAAGCCGGTTACAAGGCTGCTTTGCGCGACATGGCAATGCGCTATGATTACAGCAATTACGATGCTTCTTCTGAGCAATGGATCAGCCGCGAAGACCTTACGAACCACTACGATTACACCGACCAGTTATATGCTGTTTATGGTATATACGGGAACTCGGTTGGTAAATTAAATTATCAGGCAGGGTTGCGTTTCGAACAGGTATGGACCATCTCCAGGGTGGCTCAAACCAACAAGGATTATAACAGTTCTTATTCCAGCTTTTACCCGTCGTTGCACACCCAATATGATCTTGGAAAAGAAATGGAATTGCAATTTAGCTATAGCCGGCGGGTAGAGCGGCCTTCGCCCCGCGAATTAAATCCATATATCGATTATGCTGATTCATTGAACATAGAAACCGGAAACCCAGCCCTTAAACCTGAATACTCCAATTCATTTGAGTTAGGCGTCGAGAAATTCTGGAAAAGCAGTTCGCTTTCAGGGAGTTTCTTTTACGAACGTACCAACGATGGGGTAGAGGATATCAGCCGTTTGCAGAGCAACGGTGTTACTATTACCATGCCCATGAATATCAACACCAACACTTCTTATGGGATGGAGGTTGTTGGGGCAGTAAGCCCGGTAAAATGGATGAAAATAAATGCTAACTTTTCTTTATTCAGGGATATTATGGCCGCTATACCGGCAGAGAATATTACTGGTTCGGAGCAGGTCTCCTGGAGTTCGCGGCTAAATATGACGTTTGTTCCCTGGAAAGACGGATCGTTCCAGGTGATAGGCACTTACAATTCACCTACCCGTGAAATTCAGGAATACCATAAGGCACAATATTACGCTGACGCTTCTTTCCGTCAGGACCTGCTAAAGAATAAACTCTCTTGCACACTCCGTTTAACGGATGTCTTCAACACACGTACCTTCTATGAAAACACAAACGGAACGGGCTTCAAAACGGAGAGCAAACGTTACCGCGAATCGCGGGTGTTGTATGTGGGAGTGCAGATGAAGATCAACAACTACAGCAAAAAGCCTTCTAAAGATCCTGCAAATGGGGAGAACGGGGAGCAGGATGGGTTTTAAGTTATTTGTAATATTTACTTTGAATAAGGTAAATATTGACATTTTTATTTGAAATTCTATTCTCCAGGTTCCTGTTAAAGGAATGTCCTGAAAACTGCCACTTACACCAGGAATACCCTCATATTTTCCGGCAATAACCCAAATATATTTTTTAAATATGTTTAGTAGCACATATATAATTACATATATTTGTTATTCGTAATCACTCGCCCAACTACTCACATACCGTCTTTATTACCTGATCAGCAATCTCAAAACCTGATTGAATTCCTACAGTAACAGCTATTTGGACAAAGATCACCAAAAACAGTAACCTTAAATCTTGAACTTTATGAAAAAAAATCTTCTCACTCTATTAGCAGCATTACTGTTAAGCTCCGTTTCAATGGCTCAGGTGGCTATAAATGCTGATGGCTCATTGCCCGACAATTCAGCCATGCTGGACGTTAAATCAGCGGCAAAGGGAATGCTTGTTCCCCGAATGACTTCATCGCAACGCAGTGCCATACCCGGCCCGGCAACTGGGCTTTTAATTTTCAATACATCAACCGGCTCTTTTGAGTATTTTACCGGTACGGGATGGCTGAGTCTTGGAACTTCAGTGTTGGCTGGAAATAACGTTGGCGATATGCTTGTATGGAACGGCTCCCAATGGCTGCCAACAGCATTCAGATATTATTATGCTGACAGTGACGGGGATGGTTATGGAAATCATTTTGTAATATACAGTGGCTATGCGCAACCAAGCGGTTACGTGGCAAACGATTGTGATGTGGATGATAATAATATGTATTCCGGAGGTGGATACCCTATGGTACGCTTTCCGGATGCTGATGGCGACGGGCATGGCAATCCACTTGGAATACCGGTAAATTCCTGTTACGCGCCTCCCGGTTATGCAGCGAATTATCAGGATGACTGCGATGATTCAAATCCGGTCATATACGGAGGAGCACTTGAACTATGCGATGGCTTAGATAATAACTGTAATGGCCAGGTAGATGAACAAAGCACTTTCTATCAGGACAATGATCATGATGGTTATGGAAACCTGAATAATCTGATCCTGTCCTGTTATCCGATACCTGCAGGTTATGTGGGCAATAGTACAGATTGCGATGATAATCAGTTTGCTGCCAATCCGGGTATCTATTTTGAAGCATGTGATGGTATTGACAATAATTGCGATGGGCAAATAGATGAAGGGCCTACCTATGTGTTTATGGATGCAGATGGCGATGGATATGGCAGTAATTTGATTGGTGCTCCGCTTATATGGCCATGCAGTGATACGCCTCCGCAGGGTTATGTAACTAATTTTTCAGATTGTGATGACAACGACCCGAATATTTACCCTGGAGCAGCCGAAATTTGTGATAATAAGGACAATGATTGCAACGGTCTAGTTGATGATAACGTAACCTCATTAACTACATTTTATGCTGACCTGGATAATGACACTTACGGCGATCCAAACAACACGCTAACCGGTATCGGCTGTGCTCACCCTGTAAATTATGTCTTTAATAACTGGGATTGCAATGACAATAATGCGAATATACACCCGAACAGACAGGAATCCTGTGACGGTATCGACAATAATTGTGATGGTCAGGTTGACGAAGCTCCGGTTACGAATGGAACTATGTATTATCCGGATAATGATGGTGACAGCTATGGCGATAATTTCAATGCGATGCAGATGTGCTCTATACTGCCAGGCTGGAGTGAACTGCCGGGTGATTGCGATGATAACAGTCCGCAAATTTATCCCGGTGCTCCGGAACTTTGCGATGGCATGGATAATAACTGCGACGGACAGGTAGATGAAAATCCTGTTGATGCAATTACGTGGTATGCTGACTCGGATAACGATGGGTATGGCAATCCGAATATGGGTATGTTGGCTTGTTTTGCCCCAGTTGGTTTTGTCGCAAATAACCAGGATTGCGATGATACCAGCCCTGCGGTGTATCCGGGAGCACCTGAATTGTGTGACGGCGTGGATAATGACTGCGATGGTTTGGTAGATGAAAATCCTGTAAATGCAATTACCTGGTACAGGGATTTAGATTATGATGGTTATGGCAATCCATTTTCGAGCGTTACAGCTTGCACTGCACCTGCAGGTTATGTTGGAAATGGTTGGGATTGTGATGATACCCGCCCCACTGTTAATCCAGGGGCTGTTGATATTTGCGGTAACGGCATTGATGATAACTGTAACGGAGAAATAGATGAGGGATGCCAGAATTTTCTGCTTACAGTTTCAAAAACCGGCAATGGAACAGGAGTTGTATCAAGTACCCCTTTAGGAATTTTCTGCGGTGGAACCTGTAGTGCAAGTTTTAGCTCAGGAACCATGGTTACACTTACTGCTACTGCAGACGCTGGTTGCACATTTAACGGATGGTCGGGTGGAGGATGTTCAGGAACGGGCACATGCGTCACTACAATGACTGGTGCACAGAGCGTCACAGCCAATTTCACCCTCAACACATATCCACTTACTGTTGCAAAAACAGGCAACGGAACAGGAACAGTATCAAGTACCCCTTTAGGAATTTTCTGCGGTGGAACCTGTAGTGCAAGTTTTA
>CAZEDO010000057.1:0-9454 GCA_964511085.1 uncultured Lentimicrobiaceae bacterium | reverse complement strand
CATTTAACGGATGGTCGGGTGGAGGATGTTCAGGAACGGGCACATGCGTCACTACCATGACCGGCGCTCAGAATGTAACAGCCGATTTCAGCCTGAATACAATCTTGCTCACAGTATCAAAAACCGGCACTGGTTCAGGGACAGTAACAAGTGCCCCGGCAGGAATTAACTGTGGAGCTACCTGCAGTTACGGCTATAACTACGGTACGACTATTACTCTAACAGCTACACCGGCAACCGGTTCCTCATTTACAGGATGGTCGGGAGGAGGATGCTCCGGAACTGGCACCTGTACCACAACTTTGACGAATGCGCAAAATGTTACTGCCAATTTCAAAATTAATAGTTATCCACTTACGGTGACAAAAGATGGCAATGGCAGCGGGACAGTCATAAGTGCCCCGGCAGGGATAAGCTGCGGTGCAAACTGCCTGGCGTATTATGATTATGGCACCACGGTCACTCTCACTGCAACACCGGCACCTGGTTCTGTCTTTGCCGGATGGTCGGGAGGTGGCTGTTCAGGAACAGGAACCTGCGTTACAACCATTGCCAATGCGCAAAATGTAACTGCCACTTTTGTGCTTCAGTAGAAGAGTTCTTTTGAATTGCGGATAGTTAATGTACGATTGGTCAGTCATCATCTGATTTGATGACTGACCAACCTTTTACAAAACCATTTGATGAGGTGAATGCATCATGGATATTGCTTTTTCAGCATCCCTGTTAAACGCAATTTACAATTCCGCTTATACACTGGATTTTGTAATTATCCTATTGCTCATTTTCAATATTTTCCACTTTGTGCCTGTTACCGGCAGAATTACAATTTAAACTCCGCCAGGATGGCATATGCGTAAGCAATTGATTGTATGCATTCGGGTACGGCTTCTGGCCGCATAACAGCCAATAATACATAGCATATTGCTCATTTGATAGTTTTTATATATCTTGCAGCATAATATTCAAACCAATGGCCTTAGGTTGGAACGAAATAAAGGACCGTGCTGTTAAGTTCTCCAAAGAATGGGAAGATGCCATTAATGAGAATGCCGACGCAAAACCTTTCCTTGTCGAGTTCTTCAATGTGTTTGGAATAAGCAACCGCAGGGTTGCCACTTTTGAGCATAAAATAAAAAAGCTTGGTGAAGGTGACGGGTATATCGACCTGCTGTGGAAAGGAAATATACTGATAGAGATGAAAAGCCGGGGCAAAAACCTCGACAGGGCTTACGCGCAGGCTAAAGATTATTTGCCAGGACTTAAAGATTACGAACTTCCAAAATACATCCTTGTTTCCGACTTTGAATACTTCCGGCTCTACGACCTGGACGAGAACAAGGAGACCGATTTTAAGCTGAAGGATTTTGTAAACCACGTTCAGCTCTTCGGCTTTATTGCCGGTTACCAGAAACGCACCTACAAGGACGAAGACCCCGTGAATATAGAAGCAGCCTACCTGATGGGCAAGCTGCACGATACGCTTAAGGAGGCCGGATATTCCGGGCACGAACTCGAAAAATACCTTGTTCGCCTGCTCTTTTGCCTCTTTGCCGACGATACTACCATATTCGAAAAACATTCCTTCCAGGAATACATAGAAGACAAGACCAACGAAGACGGCACCGACCTGGGGCTTCACCTGGCGCAACTGTTCCAGGTGCTGAACACGCCCAACGACCGGCGCCAACGCACCCTCGACGAAAGCCTTGCCGCTTTCCCTTACGTTAACGGGCAGTTGTTTGACGAACAACTCTCGTTTGCCTCGTTCAACAGCCGTATGCGGCAGACATTGCTGGAATGTTGCTACCTGGACTGGAGCAAAATATCGCCCGCCATATTCGGCAGCATGTTTCAGAGCGTTATGGATAGCGCCGCCCGCCGCAACCTTGGCGCGCATTATACCAGCGAGAAGAACATCCTCAAACTCATAAAGCCATTGTTTCTGGATAAACTCTGGCAGGAGTTCCACGCCTTTAAAAATAACAGCAACAAGCTCAAAGCATTTCACCGCAGGATTGCTTCGCTGCGGTTTCTTGATCCTGCCTGCGGTTGTGGCAACTTCCTTGTGATCACTTACCGGGAACTGCGCCTGCTCGAACTAGCAATCCTTAAGGAACTGCAAGGCGCGCAACAGGTTATTGACCTCGAAGGGCTGATGCAATGCAACGTGGACCGCTTTTATGGGATAGAGTACGAAGAATTTCCGGCACAGATAGCCCAGGTAGCCCTTTGGCTTATCGACCACCAGATGAATATGCTTATTTCGCAGGAATTTGGCGAGTACTTTGTGCGCCTGCCCCTGCGTAAATCGGCAAAGATTGTGCATGGCAATGCCTTGCGGACGGATTGGGACAATATGATTGAACTTTTGCCATGGGAGAGCAGGACCGACAGGGAACAATACGATTATATTTTAGGAAATCCTCCATTTAGCGGCAAAAGCATGCAGGATGCAGGGCAGAAGAGCGATATGGAGTTAATTTTTAACGGTGTTAAAGGCGCGGGTGTGCTTGATTACGTTACGGCGTGGTATATAAAGGCAGCACAATACCTCGAAAAACACAATACGCAGGATTCAAACCCTGTAGGTTTAGACACGCGTGTAGCTTTTGTTTCCACCAATTCCATATCGCAGGGCGAACAGGTGGGTATTTTATGGAACGAATTATTTAACCGCTACAAGATTAAGATTCATTTTGCCCACCGTACATTTAAATGGGGAAACGAAGCAAAGGCAAATGCCGCCGTGCATGTGGTTATCATTGGTTTTTCAAACTTCGATATTCCTGAGAAATTAATTTTTGAATATGAAAATATTAAGGGTGAACCGCATGAATTAAAGGTTAAGAATATTAATCCATATTTGGTTGAAGGGAAGGACATGTTCCTATTGAAAAGAACGGATAATATATGCAATATGCCGGAAATGAATTATGGTAGTATGGCTAATGACGGAGGGCATTTATTATTAAACGATAGTGAAAAGCAAGACATATTGTCTGTTGAACCTGAAGCAGAAAAAGTCATTAAACCATTTTTGGGTTCTCAAGAATTTATCAATGGAATTATAAGGTGGTGTATTTGGCTTAAAGATATTCAACCAAACGAATACTCAAATTTAAAAGAAGTATTAACCCGAGTTAAAAAGGTTAGAGAATATAGATTGGCGAGTACAAGAGAGACAACAAGAAAACTAGCTGACTTTCCTTCATTGTTTGGTGAGATACGACAACCAAAAACAGATTATCTTTTAATACCCGGCGTTTCATCAGAAAATAGAAAATATATTCCGATTGGATTTTTATCAAGTGAAATAATTGCGAGTGATTTAGTAAGAACAGTTCCTTCGGCTGATCTATTTACATTTGGTGTGGTTACTTCATTGATGCATATGACATGGGTAAACTATGTTTGTGGTCGGTTAAAAAGTGACTTCAGATATTCAAATAGTTTGGTTTACAACAACTACCCCTGGCCCGAAAACCCAACGGACAAACAAAAAGAAACCATAGAGCAAGCTGCGCAAAAAATACTGGATGTGAGGTTAGATTTCCCCGGCAGCAGCCTTGCCGATCTGTACGATCCCTTAACCATGCCACCCGCCCTTGTAAAAGCCCACCAGGAACTTGATAAAGCCGTTGACCTTGCCTACCGCTCCCAAACTTTTATGAATGAAACAAAAAGGATCGAGTTTCTTTTTGAGTTGTACGATAAATATACGGCAGGCATGTTCGGGAAGGAGAAAAGAAAGAAAAATCAGTATCAGTAATAATAAGAACTCTGTATTTCAGCTAAATTTGATGTTAAACCCTAAACATTGATCAGATGAAAAAATCAGTATTGTTTTTCGCAACCCTTATGCTTTGCGGCTTCACCCTAAAAGCACAAAAAACAAACTCCCCGGGCACAGCGCACGGTTTGTTATTTGCAAAACTAATCAATAGCATTTCGGGAACAGGAGAAAAGTTATGCTTAAAAAATATGCTTGACCAAAAGTATCTTGTCGATTCGTTGTATCGTTACTATTGGGATTCAACAAATTTAACCTGGAATTATTCGTACAAAACTAAGTATGATTATCTATTTGATGCAAGTGGAAACAATATCGGAATAGTTGATTATACTCCGGATGCAATAGATAATAGCTGGAGATTTGATATGAAGCAAATTTATCAATTTAATACGGATGGGAATATTACAGAAGAAATAGATTACAGCTGGGATAAAACAACCGATACCTGGGACTCGTTGGGAAAATATGTTTATACCTATGACGCAGGTGGGAACAATATTGAATTGGTTGGATACCGGTGGTACGAAATTAATAACAGCTGGCAGAATCTGTATAGGTATAGCTGCACCTTTGATGCGGATGGAAACAACATTGAAATGCTTCTGGATTATTGGGATGACGTGATGAGTAAATGGTCCGCTTCGAATAAATATATTTTCTCCTATGATGCGGCTGGTAATCTAACTGAAAATATTAGTTTTTTATGGAGTACAACAATGAATGACTGGCAAAACCGGTCAAAACGTAATTATACGTATGATGCAAACTGGAATCGTACAGGTTACACCGAGTATTTATGGGAAACATCAGCCAGCACATGGCAAAATTCAAAAAAAGCTGAATACAATTACGATACAAATGGAAACATGGTTGAACACAGTTTGTATAGCTGGGGTTGGTTAACTTTGGATTGGGGCTATCTCACGAAGGAAGAATACGCCTATGACGCGCAAGGTAACAATACAGAAAAGATCTCTTATAATGCTGACATTACAGGCAGCGCCCTGGTCTTATATGATAAATATGATTATTTCTACTCCTTGCACAACAGCATGGGGCTGAAAGAACAGGACGCAACCGACCTTAAAATTTATCCAAACCCTGCAACAAACCAGTTACGCGTTGGCAATCTGATGCCCGGTTCTGCTATCCAGGTCTGCGATTTAAAAGGCGTTGTACTTATCGCCATGTTAGTGCAATCGGGCACTGTATCAATTGACATTAGTAAACTCAGCAAGGGTGTTTATATAGTAAAAGTGAGTGATCGGGTGAATATTGTTACACGTAAATTTGTTAAACAATAAAGCAAACGGTTCTTCTTAAACGAAACAAAACGGATTGAATTCCTTTTTGATTTGTATGATAAATACACGGCAGGGATGCTTGGGAAGGGGAAAAATTGGTGAATTATACCGGAATACAGTAAAAAATTACGGTTGCCTTTTCCTGGAAGTGAGCAATAGCAACAAAAAAGTCTCTTTATCTTTGCCAGGCAGTGGTGGGTAGTGGCAAAAAGTTCTTTTAGTCGGTACACCGCAGTGGAGAATTGTAGAAAAATGGAAATTTTCATCCTAATACAGATTACATTTGATTGCTGGATGGGAAATTGAGTAATAATGTCAGAAATGAAGAATTTGGATTACTTATATTGTAACTTTGAGTCATCTAATCAATATTTCAAAGATTTGGCATTCCGAAAACCAACCAGAGTAGGCAAAAACAAAAATTAAGCAAAATGAACTTTTTCAAAATCAGAACAAGCTGGTCAAATGCAGAACTTATCCCTTTGAAAGTCTGCATAGCTGCGGCATACATTTTAATTGGAAGCTATTTTCATAGCTTTTTTCGTTGCTATTATCTTCCGGTTCTTGTAGTTTTTGGTATTACAGTTATTTGGTCAGTTTACTTGTGGTTGCATAAAATGAAAAATACGAAACAGGAGTGAAAGACTGTTTAAATTAAAATTAGACTGTTTATTTGAGCTAATTACTCAATATTCTGTCAGGCTGAGCAATGTCACCCTGAGCGAAGTCGAAGGGGAAGACGAAGCCTGCTAAAATAGTCTGATTATGATTATTTTAAAGCTAAACAAGTGCATTTCGACTCCGCTCAATGTGACAGTAATACAAGTTTTTCTGATCGGAGATTATTATCAATTTTGAACAGACACTGAAACCCGGATAATGAAATATTGACAAGCATTGACCCGACTTTGAAGGAATCAGGCATTGTAATGACCAATTCAGTAACAAAAGGATCTGTTAAGCTATTCACGAAGTTCCTGATATAGTTGACTTTTCCAAAAGATGGAATATATTCTGAACCGCTAAGGTGTTAATTTTAGTGGAGACACAAAATCATCCAATCTAATCCCAAAACCGAAATTACTTATGGCAAACACTAAAACGCAACATATTCTAAATACATCATCCAATTTATTGGGATTTTGTCTCATTGTCCTTACGTCTCTCAAGATATCAAAGTTTAACGAGGTGTCAAAAATAGATGAGATAACAGGAATTGCATGTATACTCCTGATAGCAAGCTGTTTCTTTTCTTTTTTATCCATTCGTACCGCAAAGGAAAACTTTAGTATCAGATATGAAAAAATAGCAGATAATATTTTTATTGTGGCCTTGCTTTTGGTTTTTTTAGTTACATTTATGATAGCATTCACTTTCATATTCTGATGAGTAAATCATTGCACATCAGGCAAATTCAGTTTTGTTCATCCTGTAAATTATTCTGGATAAATAAATGGAATTCTCATTCAAAGTAGTTCATTTAATCTTTCTTTGTTTTTTACTTTATTTGTAGGGAGAATACAGGAGTCAGAATTTGAAAATTCTTCTTGATTCTGATACCAAGTTCCTTTGCGGAAGTGCAGTTCATTATAATCCCAAAAGTCTTTTTTGCCACCAAGCCACCAAGCCACCAAGTTTAACTTCGTTGAGGGCTTCGCCGTTCACTAAGAAATTCCGGATGAATATCAATACTTTGTGCGGCCTGGTGTCCTGGTGTCCTGGTGGCATTTCTTTGTTTTTTAGTTCAGTAGCAGATTCAAATTTGAGACCTGGTTTTTGGGACTTGGAATTTGGAATTTGAGACTTGAAAAGATCTTACTGATTTATCCCGTTTGCAATAAACCAAGTTGCCGTTTAATTGAATTTGCAATCTCCTCCCATTTTTATTCTAAAACTACTGGCAGTCAGCCATTATCTCTGATTTTTTATTTTATTAGGCTATATACATTTAATATATTACATTTGTTATTTATTAATTATCTGTTTCACTTATAAGTCTCGGTATTTCGATGAAAGAAAACCACTAAAACCAACAGCGACTAAACCTCAAACTAATGAAAAACTACTCTTTACTACTTTTTACTAACTTAGCTGCCAAGCTGTTAAACTTTGCTTCCAGTGCTCTGCCGGCTTTAAATGCGTCCGGACATCTACCTGTATCCCAGCCCGGAAGTTATCAGAGTGAACATTTCAATGACGTTTCTGCATTTTCGGCGATATTAGTGCTCTGATCAGAATCCTGCTTAATAGATGACATTTTCTGTTGACTCCCGTCACCTGGAAATGTCTTTTTGCTTTTCTATTAGCACCCTATGCTTATTCACTGAAGTTTATTCATCCGAAAATGAATATTGATCCAATTCTATTTAGTTAAAGACTCATGAAACAACTACTATCTCTGCTATTGCTGGCATTTGCGCTGAATGCCAATTCCCAGATTTCAATCAATACCGATGGCAGCATTCCCGATATCTCGGCCATGCTGGATGTGAAATCAACATCAAAAGGATTCCTGCCACCGCGGATGACCACTGCTCAGCGAAACACAATTGCATATCCTGCCGCAGGACTGGTTATTTATAATACCGATGAAAAAGCGTTGAATCTATTCAACGGAATGGACTGGAATTCATTGGCACCCGTCCCTGTTTTTGTCTGCGGTTTAACCATAACTATCAACCACGTGGTTTTTGGTGGTGTTGCGCCTGTAAATAAAACAGTTGCATATGGCACTGTGAATGGAATTGCAGGCGTATCCTCAAAATGCTGGATCACCCGAAACCTTGGCGCCGCTCAGCAAGCTACTGGGGCTTCCGATGCCACCGAAGCTTCGGCAGGCTGGTACTGGCAGTTTAACCGCAAGTTTGGCTACAAACACGACGGCACGACACGAACACCCGGCACTTCCTGGGCAAGCAGCATTAACGAAAGCTCAGATTGGACACAGGCCAACGACCCTTGTGCGCTGGAGCTTGGCGCTGGCTGGCGTATCCCCACTTTTGCCGAATGGAACTACGGGGATGCAAGCTGGAGCGGCGGCCTGTATATGCATGAAGCCGGCTTCCTTAGCTACAGCGATGGTTCGTTGAACGATCGCGGCTTATACGGCAACTACTGGAGCAGTGCGCAGTACAGCGCTACCATTGGCTGGGGGCTGTACATTAACAGTACCTACCGCCAGCTGAACTACAACAACAAGGCCAACGGGTACTCCGTCCGCTGCGTCAGAGACTAATAATTCATCAGCCTGAGCAGCAATAAATAATTTAACCAAATCTACAAATGGCCGGAAGAACCGGCAGATTAAAAGTTCTTAAAAACAAACACCAATCAAAACCTCTTTAACTATGAAAAAACTTTGTTTCCTTGTTGCACTTGTGAGTATGCTGGCCTTATCTGCCACGTCCCAGGTGGCTGTGAATACTGATGGCTCATTACCTGATAATTCAGCCATGCTCGATGTATCATCAACAACCAAAGGCTTTTTGCCCCCACGTATTGCACTTACGGGCACCAATACAGCCAATCCGGTAGTTTCTCCTGCCTCCGGCCTGCTTGTTTACAATACCTCTACTGCCGGCTTATACCCAAACAATGTAGTTCCGGGTTACTATTACTGGAATGGCGCAGCCTGGACTACACTGGGATTGACACAGGGAACAGGCGGACAAACGCTGCGTCATGATGGCAGCAACTGGATTGCCAACAGTGTTTTACAAAACGATGGCACCAACATTGGCATTAGTACAACAAACCCCACGCATAAACTAACCATTACAGGAACCACGCAAACACTCCGGCTGATTGGCCCGGGGACATACGGAAGCACGGCAGCTTTGAATTTTGGAGATGGAAGTTATGCTTATATTTCTGAAGATATTGATGATAATTTGTTGATTCATGCTACAAACCGCATAGCTATAACAGGGGGCAATGTAGGTATTGGTACCACTTCTCCGGCAGCATCAGCTGCACTGGAGGTTTCCAGCACAACCAATGGTGTTCTTCTTCCGCGTATGACCTTTGCTCAACGCAATGCAATTATGAGTCCTGCGGAAGGTCTTTCCGTAATTTGTACGAATTGCACTGCAGATGGCACCGGCTGCTATTCCATTTATCTGGGTGGCCAATGGTTGAACCTGGCAGGGAGTTGTGTGGTGCCTGCTTCACCCACTGAAGGCAGCCATGTGCAATCGAACACACAAATCATCTGGAACTGGAGTTATGTACCCATCGCTACCGGGTATAAGTGGAACACCACCAGCGATTACGCTACAGCCACCGATATGGGTACTATGCTAACCAGAACCGAAACGGGTCTTACCTCAGGTACCAGTTATACCCGCTATATATG
>CAZEDO010000056.1:8764-22927 GCA_964511085.1 uncultured Lentimicrobiaceae bacterium | reverse complement strand
GCCTGTATTCGCACCATTGACAAATGTGTATTGAATATCAACACATTATGAGAAAGTCTAAAGAAAAGAGGTACGAATGCCGGAATCAGTACCTCTTTTATATCCATTAACCAAAAAACAGGGTTTTGGCTAAATTCAGGATGCTGTTTGTTGCCCTTAATCCGTAACGGCCTATAATAATTCATAGGTAAATTACCCTGCACATGGAGCGAGTTAATATATTATACGGGAAATGGGATAAAACAATATAAAAGAAGCCCCAATTCAAATTCCAAATCTCAAGGGGGAGATGAAATAAAACAATGGCCTTAATACCTCAGCAAGTGCTTGAAAGTTGGGGCTTGGGTTTGGAGACTGATAAGGTACTGATTTATCCTGTTTGCCTTATATTTAGAGGAGTCGGGAAATGCTATGATTGCTTGTTGTAAATGATTCCAGGGTCGTCAGTAGGGAGTTTTAGCCTATTGATTGCTTAAACTCCTTTATCGCCAACAAACTGGTCTTCCTTATTCTTAAAAAGGACATTGAAGGTGGTAAGGCTGCCGTAACAGCGTGTTATATATTGCTGTAGTTCAACCTTTTCCTCGTCAGTCAGTTTGCTGGCATTAACTTTAGCTTCGAGTACCCTGAGACGATCGCGCAGCATCACTATTTTATGGAAGAAAGCATCAATAGGAATTTCCTTTTCTTTTAAACTAAGGTCTCCGGGTATCATTAATAGTCGCCCACCTGTCCATTTGCTTCCGAAAGGAACTGTTTCCTGCAAATCGCTGAAGCGACGCAGAACACGAATAAGGCTTTTTTCAACTTTTTCGTAACTGGCAAGATCAGAAGGCGTTTCAACGGCTTCGATTATTTCAAGACCTTCATAATCGCGCATTAGCTGGCGCACACCATTTTCGATAAAACAAATTTCGTAGGCATCAGAGCGAAGCTGAACCACAACGCCTTTGCCAAATTGAGGGTGTTTCACCCTGGATCCTATCCCTAATACTATTTCTGACATATTTTTTGGTTTTTTATTGAAACGAAAATACAACGAAAAATGGAAGTGAACTCTAATTATCTTTAGTCAGGCTAAGAAATTGTAAAAGTTTTATTCATGAAGAATATACAGTGTGAGGCTGAAAGAGGCAGTACTAAACAACAAAATCGCCAGACCATTTCACTTTCGCCCCTTTTTAAGAAATTATGGTACCAATCAGTAGCTTGTGAACCTCCAATACCTGTGGTATCAACATAGATTGTTCATCATTCATAATCAAATAATCAGCCAGCGAAGCTTTTGTCTTAGGTTCCCATTGGTTCTGCATACGTGAGACGACTTGCTCGCGTGAGATTTTATCGCGGTTAATCACCCGGCTGATACATAATTCAAGAGGTGCATCTACGGTAATTACTTTATCAAAATACAGGTTAAATCCACTCTCGAATAGAATGGCTGCTTCATGAATAACATAACAGAATTTTGAATGCTTCAGGAGCCATGCGTCAAAATCGGCCTTCACCAATGGGTGGATTAGTTTGTTGAGTTTATCCAGAGCGGAAATATCATTGAATACCAGATCACCTAAAAGTGTGCGGTCAACATTTCCTGTTTTGTCGAAAAAAGCTTTACCGAAAAGTTCTACTAACTCTTTAACAACATTATCTTGCAAAAGAAACTTCTTCGCTTCAACGTCAGCATGGTAAACAGGTATGCCCATTTTGCCGAAGATGGTTGCCACCATTGTTTTACCACTTCCAATACTGCCTGTTAGTCCAACTTTCAGCATTATTTCAGAATAATAAATTCAACATCTTCTGGCTCAACTTTCAATACCTTGACCCTTGCGGGTGATTTGGAAAGTTCAACCTTGAGTTTTTTCGTGTTTGCTATGTTTGCCTGATTAATCGAGACAACAGCCCGAAATAAATGAGCGTCCACATTCCTGAAATCTCGAAGAGGTACAAGGCAGGTTACTGTGCATTTATCAGGGAAAGTTTTTATCACAAAATCAGATGATGTTTGAACCGGAACAATTGGAACTGTGATTTTGGCTTCCGTATATTTTTCTACAGGAATAAATACTTCCACAGTATCATCCGATAAGCGCATTTGCCCCGTCTTTAGTGGAAGAATTAGTGGTAGCCTGAAATGCTGGTTTTCCTCTAGGTTATTCAGGGTAATATGTTTGGTTGTGATAAAGCGTAATGTGTCTAACACTGCCCTGGAGGCAGTAACGAAAACGCTATCCGGTTTCACTTGTACGTGGTTGTATAGCTGATACTGTTTATGGAAGCTACTGGTAAGCCTGAGTATAACAGGCACTTTTTTATGTGCAGCATTTGTAAACTGCAGTGTTAGCGTATCTGGCGACAGATAAGTAACACTTCGTGAAGCTGGCAATTGCTGGCTTATTTGCTGCATAAGTTGCGATGTGGCCATGTGTGCATAGTAGCCACCCTGGCCATGCCGTATGCGGATATCCTTAATATCAACCGTCAAACTACGGCTGCTATGCAAGTATCTGGCTGAAATTAATTCAAATCCTTTGGCATTAACCCCAATTGTAAGGGTAGAATCAGGAGCTTCGGTAAGAACCAGATTTTTTGGATAATGCTTGTAATCGATAGTAAAATGGAAATCAACAGTGTAATCGCGGGTTAGCTTTATAAACAGCCACATGAATACCGATAGAAGCAGACATAACACAAATACAGAAAGTTTTTTTCTGAACCTGACATTATGTTTGTTTTGCCGGGCATTGTCCATGGCGGCTCTTGGGGAATCTTGCATTTTGGTGCCAGGTTGATGCTAATGAACACATCTATCCGGTTGGTTGCCTGATTATTTTGCTTCCGAAATCTGATCCTGCGTATCAGAGGCTATAGCAGATTTTTCTAGTTTAAGCCTGTTCTGGCCTTCCACTTCTATAACAACGGTAGTTTCGCCAACTTCCAGGATTTTTCCATGGATTCCACCAATAGTGACAATTTTCTGTCCTTTAGCCAGGCCTTCGCGGTATTTTTTCTGGTCTTTTGTGCGCTTAACCTGCGGACGAATGAAGAAAAAATAGAAGACAACGATGATAAGTCCAAGGAATATCAGCGAACTGTAAGGGCTGCCTCCTTTGGCATCGGCAGGGCCGGTCATCAGTAAAATGTTCAGTAAGTTCATGTTTAATAGTTTGTTGATTATGATTATTGATTGATTTTGTTATTTTTCGAAATGTATTATTCTCAACTACCCGGGACCACTACCATGGATTGAATGCGCAGAACGGTTGTATTAGGCTGAGTATTTGCAAAAACAGTTGCAGTTTTATTTTGTGACCCAAGTTTGCCTTCACTGTCGAAACTTACATTTATCTTGCCTGATTCACCGGGCTTTATAGGTTCCTTTGGGAAGTCAGTTACTGTGCATCCACAGGAAGTACTTACATTTGATATTAGCAACAGGGACTTGCCTGTATTTTTGAATTTAAAAGCAAAAGTCACTTTTTCACCCTGTATGATCTTTCCAAAATCATGAATATCTTTTTCAAATTCGATTTTCGGAAGTTTATCAGGATCAGCTTTGTCCGAAGCAGTGTTTGGATTTTGAATCACCTCAGCAGGTATATCACTGTCTTTATTGCTTCCTGAAGAGCAGGAAATAAATAAGCCACCCAACGAAAGGGCGAAAATTAATATTATGGTTAAAGTCCTCATGGATCTATTCAGCTGCAAAAGTAACAATTTGAAGTATTTTAAGTGATTAATTTAGTTTGTGTTTTATTTCCTGAACAATTCTGCCAATTTATTTTAATATTATGTTGAAATTCAATAGTATAACTTTCTACTTGCTGAACTTTATAACTTTCTCCTCTTTCAGGAGTACTTGCGGATAATATAGATATCATAGTCGCCAAGGTAGCTGAAGCCATATTTTGTATAAAGGGCTATTGCAACTCTGTTCTGACGATGAACTTCAATTTTAAGTTGGAGCTCCTTCTGTTTTGCGAAATCAATGGAGGCAGCTAACAATTGTTTGGCAAGCCCTTTTCCCTGAAGCGGTGGCAGAATCCCGAAGTGATGGAGGTAAATCCGTCTTCCGTCATTTGTAAGCCATGATGAACCTGCTAAAGTTGCATCGGATTCCGTTTCGAGGATCAATAATTTCCCGCCGGCCTCAATGGTTTTGCGAATTACTCCGGCATCATCGCCGCGGTGTGCTCCTCCCAAACCGGTGCTCTCCCACAGATTGATCAATGCCGGATAATCACTTTCCAGGTAGTCCCTTATGATGAAATTTTCCATATACTGAATGGTTTATTCCATAAGGCCGCGGCCTGTTTTCTTAATACGTTTTGATTCTTTGAATTCATTTATCAGATTATCGAGTATCCCGTTAATAAAGACTTTGCTTTTAGGTGTACTAAAGCTTTTGGATAGTTCGATATACTCGTTAAGAGTTACTTTAACAGGGATTGAAGGAAATTCAGTTAGCTCGGCAATTGCCATTTTAAGCAGGATAATGTCCATTTGTGCAATTCGTTCATAGTCCCAATTGTCGGCTTTGCGGGTTATTATCTCATCAAACTCTTTACTGTGAATTATGGTTTTTCGGTAGAGTTGCCTTACGAATTCTTTGTCATCATTTGGGTCACCTTCACCATTGCTGTCAAAAATGCCTGGAAGAGGTTTAAATTCGTCCCATCCTTCGCGGTATTCTTTAACAGTCTTCTGGATCAACATAGATACAGTATCATAATCGTTTGCCCAATAGATGCTCTTTTCTTCGTAGATGCTCATGAGCAATTCCGATTGGCAAATTATCTTCAGGAAAATTTTAATTATAAAACTCTTGTCATCATCGTAGGAGTCCTTTTCCTGTTCGAGATATTTGGCGTATTCTTTGCTTTCGCGGATTTGATTATTCAGTTTCCGGATCAGTTCATCATTATCAACCCATGATATTTTAAGGAGATCAATGTGTCGTTTAAAGTCGCGGTTTTTCACCAGCTGCCCTATAAATCGATTATCAGTGAATCGGGTGTTGGGATTCAGCTCTTCTGCGGTAGGTAGGAATTTAGA
Source organism: uncultured Lentimicrobiaceae bacterium (assembly GCA_964511085.1). Taxonomy (GTDB): domain Bacteria; phylum Bacteroidota; class Bacteroidia; order Bacteroidales; family DASVHX01; genus DASVHX01. Next base: position 17,869 of record CAZEDO010000056.1, on the reverse strand, counting down.
TTTTGCCTCTTCCATCCTTTGCCTCTCAAAATCTGTTATTTCGGCAAGCAAGGAGAGTTGATACATAAAGAGTTCGTAGAGTTTGTCGATACTGACAAACAATTGTCTTTCGCCTATATCTATCCTGTCGTTTTCGCTGATAAAATGAGCGTAAAGCGCTTGTAAAACTTTAATTCGAAGTAGCCGTCTACTGAGCATAATAATGAGAATGAACTTATTAAAACCTGATCAAATATGGCTCAAAAGTAAGCGTTTTAATCCTAGGTTGAAAGCATTCCGATGAAATTCTATCAAAAAGGTCCCTTTGATCCATATTGATTAATTTCGTTTTTTTTTAGCTACAGGCCTTTTAAATTTAAATTGAAGATTATTATTTCTATTTTTGCCTAAACAGAACGAAGCCGTTTCACTCAAATCACAAATGCAGATGGAAGAATTTGATAACAATGAAAGAAAAGAGGAAATCTTTTCGCGGGCAGTCAGGGCAGGCAAAAGGACTTATTTTTTTGATGTAAAGGCAACCAAATCAGATGAGTATTACCTTACCATTACCGAAAGCAAAAAACGCTTCAACAACGAGTCGGGCAAGTTTTTTTATGAGAAGCACAAGCTGTTTCTTTATAAAGAAGACTTCCTGAAATTTGCTGATGGGTTGAATGATTCTGTTTCATTCATCGAAACAGGTGTAATTCCTCCCGATCGGTTTTACGAACAACCGGAGATTAGCGATCGCTATAATGCTGGTGTCAGCGAAGAAGCTTCTGCCGATCCGAAAGCTGAACCGGAACTGTAAACTGTATATATTTTCACTACTGCTGATTAGCAGTAGCATACCATATCTGACATTGCCAGTTTGATATATTCAGGCATAGTCTTTTGCAGGCATCTATGATCCGTAAATCAAACGAAATAACATTAAAGGAAGCCATCGAAGGTTTACTTATATCTTACAAACTGGCAGATAAATTAGATGAGACGCGCATTGTTGCATCCTGGGAAAATGTTGTAGGTAAGCTCATTGCCCGTCACACGGAGAACCTGTATGTAAAAAGCAGAATATTGTTTGTGAAACTTGATTCTGCGGCTTTGCGCAACGAAATGGCTATGGCCAAATCCAAACTTATTGTAAGCCTGAATAAAAATTCCGGGAAAGAAGTAATTGATGATATCCGTTTTATGTGAAATCTAAATTATTTTATCAGGAAGGATAGCATTTTTCGTTCACCAAGGAAAGCCTCAAGGTGGTCTCCTATCTTCACTGGACCCACGCCGGCTGGAGTACCGGTAAATATCAAATCTCCCATTTTAAGCGTAATAAATCGAGAAACGTGGCTGATAATTTTCTCGTAGGAAAAAATCATTTCCCCGGCATTTCCTTGTTGAACCTGTGTTCCATTGATTAATAATTTAAACTCAAGCTTATGAATATCCGGTAATTCGGAAATAGGCACGAATTCGCTGATTGGAGCCGAATTATCAAAAGCTTTGGCTGATTCCCACGGCAGACCTTTTTCCTTGGCTTTCTGTTGCAGGTCCCGTGCGGTGAAGTCAATCCCAAGACCAATAGCATTATAATATGTGTGAGCAAATCGCTCGCTTATATTCTTACCTACTTTGCAAATACGAAGTACAATTTCAGTTTCGTAATGAATATTGATAGAAAAGTCAGGGTAATAGAATGGACGGTTCCTTGTAAGTAACGAAGTTTCCGGCTTCATAAAAAACACAGGTGATGAAGGAAGCGGGTTGTTAAGCTCTTTGGCGTGCTCTGCATAATTACGCCCGATACAGATGACTTTCATGTTAACTCGGTTTAATCGAACCTTTATTAAACCCACGTAGTTTAATAGCGGTTATTACCCGCTTGGTAGAAAGCGGGAAATCGGCTTTCATCATCCAATCGTAGTAGGATGGCTCGCTGCTAAAAACTGATTCAACAGTTTTTCCTTTGTGTTTTCCGAAATTTATAACTTCTTCACCTTTGCTGTTGAAAATCAGGTGGCCAACAAGATCGGCATTATTCGTTAAATTTGAGAATTCGTGAAGCGCATTCATGTCATTCACCACAGGATTTGTGGTCTTGCCGTTGGCATCGGTAAACGAAACTCCATTATAACGGTCAAGTTGGGCTTTCAGAATCTCATAAGTAACAACAGTGTCAGATTCTGCACCATGAGCACCGGTATGTTCCTGGTTGCAATAAAATTTATATGCAGCGCTCAATGTGCGCTGTTCCATCCGGTGGAAAATATTCTGCACATCGATGAAGCGGCGGTTTTTAATATCAAAGTCAATTCCTGCTCTCAGAAATTCTTCTACTAATAAAGGTATGTCGAATCTGATGGAATTATATCCAGCCAGGTCGGCATGCCCGATAAAAGCAGCCACCTGCTTGGCAATCTGCGAAAAAGTCGGTTTGTCTTTCACATCTTCATCCATAATATGATGAATAGCGGAAGATTGAGGCGGTATTGGTATTGTTGGATTAATGCGCTGAGTCCATATTTCCTCCGATTCGTCAGGAGAAACGCGCATGAGTGAAATTTCCACAATACGGTCTGTTGCAACCTGTATTCCTGTAGTTTCGAGGTCGAAAATGATAATGGGGCGGGTGAGGTTAAGTTGCATTTTTGTTAGGATTATAATGATGACATAGAAAAAGGCTTTGCACTTTTAAACTTTCGTGCGCAAAGCCTTTACAAATATACCTTTTTAACGTCAGATAGAGCGTGATGTGTCGAAATTCTCAAGTAATTCAGTAAGGCGTTTGAGGAACATTCCTCCAAGCGCACCATCAACAACGCGGTGGTCATATGATAGCGAAAGAATCATGATATGCCGGATGGCAATCGCATCTCCGGTAGCTGTTTCAATCACAACCGGGCGTTTCTTAATCACTCCTACGCCAAGAATTGCCACCTGGGGCTGGTTTATTATTGGTGATCCGGTAAGGCTGTTGAATGTTCCAAAATTTGTTATTGTGAATGTTCCTCCCATCACATCGTCAGGGTCGAGTTTGTTGCGGCGCGCACGGTCAGCAAGGTTGTTCACATCATTAACCAGCCCGAGCAGGTTTTTCTGATCAGCATTCTTAATCACAGGCACAATCAGGTTACCGCTTGGCAGAGCTGCAGCCATGCCAATATTCACGTTTTTACGCTGGATAATTTTGTACCCGTCAACTGAAGCATTAACATTTGGAAATTCCCGCAATGCCTGGGCTGTGGCTTCTACAATTATTGGCGTGTAAGTGATTTTCTGGTTTTCTCTTAGTAAAAAGGAGTCTTTAATTTTATCACGCCACTGCACAATAGGTGTCATGTCAACCTCAATATATGAGGTTACGTGAGGTGAAACATTTTTGGACATCACCATATGATCGGCAATCATTTTCCGCATACGATCCATTTCCACTATTGTATCTCCTACATTACTAAATGTCGCTGCCGACGCTGCCGAAGTTTTTGATGCTGGTGCTGTTTTGCGTGATTTCAGATATTCCAGTAAGTCTTCTTTGGTAACCCGGCCTTCTTTACCACTTCCATTTATGGTGTCGAGTTCCACAGAAGTCACTTGTTCTTTATTGGCAATGCTTTTTACCAACGGTGAATAAAACTTTCCTGACGGGGAATTAATAGCTTCGGCATCTTCTGCTTTGGCAGCTTCAACAACTGGAATAGCAGGGGAGGAGGATTTGATATCCGGTATATATGGAGAAGCTACAGCTACATGTTGCTCTTTGGAAGGAGCCTCTTTTGGAATTTCCCTTGCTTCGGTATCAACAATAGCGATCACTTTGCCTACAGGAACAATATCACCTTCATTAAAAAAAATCTTTATCAAGCGGCCTTCCACTGGCGAAGGGATTTCTGAGTCCACCTTGTCTGTTGCTATTTCAACAATCGGATCATCTTCTTCAATGAGATCGCCAGGCTTTTTAAGCCATCTGGTGATTGTTGCTTCAATAATGCTTTCGCCTAATTTGGGTAAAATGATTTCAAAATTTGCCATTGTGTCTGCTTTTTTGCCCTGAATTGTTGATTACTGGAAATTTGTTAAAGTATGTAAGGCAATGATGAAACAAAATTTAAGCTAAAAAGTTCGGAACAGGTGAAAAGCTAGGCATTTCCAAGCCGTCGGAATGCTCTGACTATTATCTGCAGATCGTTCATAAGTTTATAATCGCGAACGTAAAGCATATTCAGCCTTAGAATAGCGTCCGGTGAAATTGTTTTATTTCTGTACACATCAGTCGGATTTAGAATTCCGCGTTTAATATGTGGTAATTTCTGATGTTCAGCAGGGTCGGTAGGGCAATAACCAATCCACGATCGCAGCCCTAACATTACAAGAAAAATATTTGCAAAAAAATGCAAGGGTTTCTTCATCATGAAAAAAGCCAACGGACTAACTATCAGTAGAATAATACTTGTTAAAATATCGAGCAGGCGTTTATTCCGGCGATTATTGATCTTACTGATAGAGTTGATGTCAATAACATAAAGGTCACCGGTTGTACTGATTGAATTGCTTCCGATAATTGAAAGACTTTCAGGAGGGGCAATCTTAAAGTCCACCTCACTTGATTGAAGATCGGACATGTTGTCGATTATGACCTGTGCAGGAATATCTTTTGCGCAAAAGATAACTTCATTGATAGCATATATTGAAATAATATCGTTGAGTTGCGCCAGATGTCCGATAATCCCGGGGTTTCTGCTGTTGGAATCATTGGGACTTACCAGGCCAATAAAACCTGGGTTGATGAATGTTTTTCGAAGCAGATCTGCTACACGTTCGGCTTCCACTTCTTTCCCGATTATTACAAACCGGCGGTTGCGGTCAATTCCTAATTTGAAGCCGGATATATTCATTCCATGAAGACTCAATCTTACCAATAACATGGATATCAGGCTCCAGAGAGAACCCAAAATTATAAGTGCCCTCGAAAACCGGTAATGTTCAGACAGCAAAGCATAGAAAACCAAAATGATGAGTGTACCGGCCAAAAGCCCGCCAAAAATTCGCAAAAGGCGCACAGGCCTGTCGTAACCACCTAAAATATATACTGAAGTTAACCAGGCAAAAATGTAGATGGGGATTGCAATGGCGAAAAATTCAAGAGGATAATGCTGGACTTCTCTGTAAAGATTGTGTTGCTCCCAGTAATTTGTGATAAGGTACATTCCGGCGAATATCAGCAAAGCATCGAAAATTGGAAGTACGATATTGCGGAGTACCCTGTGAGCCAATGCCAATGCAGCTCTGAGGTAAATAGCAATATGAATAAGTGCCGAAAAAAGTCTTGCATTTTTTTGTGAAAAATGCTTCTTCGCGAAAATGATCATTGCATTATAAAATACAAAGACATAGTTTAGGCTTCCTTTGCGTGTGCTTTCACCTTTATAATGAATGATACGGGTGGAAGGGAAATAATAATTTGCATACCCGGCCTGTGTAAGCCGGTAAGATAAGTCAATATCTTCGCCATACATAAAGAATGTTTCGTCGAGGAGGCCTGTTTTGGCAAGCGCTGTAGTTCGCAACAGCATGAATGCTCCCGAGAGTACATCAACCTTATGCAATTGGTCTTTATCGAGGAAACCAAGGTGGTATCGACCGAATAGTTTCGATTTTGGGAATAGTGCTGATAAACCAAATATTTTGAAGAAGGCCACATCAGGTGTTGGTAATCCTCTTTTTGATTCAGGGAGGAATTTCCCTTTTCCGTCAACCATCTTCACGCCAAGACCGCCCGCATCGGGATGCTCATCCATAAAAGCTATTACCTGCCTGAATGTGTCTGATTCAACAACGGTATCGGGGTTGAGGAGCAGTATGTATTCACCTTTCGCATCGCTGATGGCCTGATTATTTGCAACAGCAAATCCAACATTTGTTTTATTCAAAATGAGGTGAACTTCCCGAAACTTCTCTTTTAACATGGCTACAGACCCATCCACAGAGGCATTATCTACCACAAAAATTTCAGTATCAAGTCCTGCGCATGCTTTATCCACTGAGTGGAGGCATTGCTCGAGGAAGTACCTTACGTTGTAGCTTACAATGATTACCGATAGTTTCATGCGGATGTGAACCTGCTATTGTATTGTGATTTGGTGTGGCGTTTATTCCTGGTTTTTTTCAGTAGTTATCATTAGAAGAGATCAGGGGTTTTCTCCAACTTTAAGTTGCTTATTGTGAATATCCGCTTCAAATTTAGGTATAAATTAGGATTAAGACAGAATGTAGTCAAATTCGATTAATAAACATGAAAATCAGATGATGAACATAGTTTAAGAGACTGCAAATATTGATGCCAAATATCTTTTCCATGAAGATCAAGGTTTTTGCGAAGATATTTAAAATGTCCGTTCATATTTAATTGAACGGACATTTATAAGGCTTGTTGTGACAAAAAGCTACAATGGAAAATTTTATTCTTCGTTTTTATCTATAATCTTCAATTGGCAGGCATGTACAAACAAGATTACGGTCGCCATAAGCATCATCAATTTTAGTTACAGCAGGCCAGTATTTATCAAGTCGCAAACCTTCAGCAGGAAAAGCCGCTATTTGACGTGAATATGGCAATGCCCATGTTTCAGCAGTAACCATTTCGAGGGTATGGGGTGCTTTTTTTATTGGATTAACGATACGGTCAGATTTACCATCAGCAATATCAGCAATTTCTTGCCTGATAGATATCATTGCGTTTGCAAATCTGTCAAGTTCTGAAAGTGGTTCACTTTCGGTGGGTTCTATCATAAGTGTACCATGAACCGGGAATGCAACAGTAGGGGCGTGAAATCCATAATCCATAAGCCGTTTTGCAATATCTATAGCCAGTACATCAGCAGTTTTAGAAAATGCATTGCAGTCGAGGATCATCTCATGGGCTACATGATTGTTTTTGCCTTTGTATAAAATCGGGTAATGTTTTTCGAGTTTAGCTTTCAGGTAGTTTGCGTTTAGAATGGCATAAATGGTAGCTTGTGTCAGACCAGCTCCGCCAAGTAATTTGATATATGCATAGGATATCGGGAGGATGAAGGCAGAACCGTAGGGTGCTGAAGCTACAGCCTTAATACCAGTTTCGCCGTTTGAAGGAAAAACTACATGAGAAGGAAGGAATGGTATCAGATGCTCGGCTACACCAATTGGGCCTACTCCCGGACCACCTCCCCCGTGAGGAATTGCAAATGTTTTATGAAGGTTAAGGTGGCAAACATCAGCCCCGATAATTCCCGGATTGGTAAGTCCGACCTGCGCGTTCATATTGGCGCCATCCATGTAAACTTCACCTCCGAAATCGTGCACAATTTTAATTGCGTCCAGAATCCCTTCCTCAAAAACACCGTGAGTTGAAGGATAAGTTATCATTAATGCTGCCAGGCGGTTTTTGTTTAATTCTGCTTTTGTGCGTAGATCAGAAAGGTCGATATTCCCATTTTCATCAGTTTCGACAACTACCACTTCCATGCCGGCCATAGCTGCACTGGCAGGGTTGGTTCCATGGGCTGACGCGGGTATAAGGCATACCTTCCGCTGTGGCTCACCTTTGCTTTCGTGATAAGCTTTTATTACAAGCAGGCCAGTATATTCGCCGCTGGCACCGGAATTGGGTTGAAAAGACATTGCATCAAAACCAGTTATCTCGCAAAGTGATTTTTCCAGTTCCTTGATAATTTGCATATATCCACCGGCCTGGTCAATCGGGACAAAGGGATGTAAGGCGCCAAATTCAGGCCAGCTAAGGTGGAATAATTCTGTGGCTGCATTAAGCTTCATGGTGCAGGAACCCAATGGAATCATCGAACGATTTAGCGAAAGATCTTTAATCTCAAGACGTTTGAGATACCGCATCATTTCCGTTTCGGAATGGTAAGAGTTAAATACATCGCCATTAAGGAATGGGCTGGTTCGGCTTAACTTGACCGGAATTGTGGTAATCAGTTGACATTCCTCAGGATTGCAAACAAAATCGTGAAATAGTTTTCGTGCAGCAGATGCAAAAATGTTGATTATTGTATTTACATCGTCTAGTGAAGTTGTTTCGTCGAGGCTGATTCCTATTGTAGTTGCGTTAACATACCTGAAATTCATATGGCTTTCCAGAGAGAGCCTTTTAATCTCATTTATCTGGACACCTTCGGGGATTGAAACCCGCAGCGTATCAAAAAAGTACGGATTCAGTTGTTTGTATCCATACTTCGTAAGTTCATCAGAAAGAACTCCCGTAAGAATATTAGTATGCCTTGCAATTTCGCGAATGCCTTCCGGGCCATGGTAAACGGCATACATACCGGACATTATTGCCAATAAAGCCTGGGCTGTACATATGTTGGATGTTGCCCGTTCCCGTTTAATATGTTGCTCGCGTGTTTGCAGAGCCATCCGGAGCGCACGGTTTCCTGATGCATCAACAGATGCACCGATGATTCGGCCCGGAATGTTGCGTTTGTATTCTTCCTTTGTTGCAAAAAAAGCAGCATGTGGCCCGCCAAAACCCATAGGTATTCCAAATCGCTGGCTCGAACCTACAACTACATCGGCACCCCATTCTCCGGGAGGTGTCAGCAGTGCCAGACTGAGAATGTCAGCAGCTACAGCCACTGCAGCTCCTTGTTCGTGAGCTTGTGTTACAAAAGATGAATAGTCACATACCTCGCCATCTCCATCGGGGTACTGAATGATTGCCCCAAATTCCTTACCTGTGAATTCAAATGTGCTGTGGTTGCCAAATACTAATTCTATACCTAATGGAATAGCGCGTGTTTTAAGTACATCAATAGTCTGAGGAAACAGGTTTGAAGAAACAAAGAAACTGTTTACATTATCTTTAACAGCCTGGCGGGTACGGGAATTATAAAGCATTATCATGGCTTCGGCTGCTGCTGTGCCTTCGTCGAGCAAGGATGCATTGGCTAAGGGCATGCCTGTGAGATCAGAAACCATTGTCTGGAAAATTAGCAAGGCTTCCAGGCGCCCTTGTGAGATTTCGGCCTGATAAGGCGTATAAGAAGTGTACCAACCCGGATTTTCAAGGATGTTTCTTGTAATGACTCCCGGAGTAATTGAATTGTAATATCCCATTCCGATATA
>CAZEDO010000056.1:3568-8664 GCA_964511085.1 uncultured Lentimicrobiaceae bacterium | reverse complement strand
GCGGGCAAAGTTAGCAATCTTATTTTTCGGGCATATATTTGTTAATTATTAATTTTGCCATATTATCATCTATCCTTTAACTATTCACTTATTTATGCAACAGCGATCAATTATCACCGGGGCTTTGGCAATTTGTTTTTCGGCTTCGCTGTGGGGATTGGACGGAATAGTGCTTACTCCAAGGCTAGGCCATCTCGATATCGGGCTGGTTGTATTTATACTGCATGCGCTTCCTTTCATCCTGATGCAATTTTTCTTTTACCGCGAATACAGGCATCTTCAATCTTTCACGTTCAACGATATGGTGATGTTTTTCCTGCTTTCGCTTTTTGGCGGGGCGGTTGGGACAATGGCTATTGTAAAAGCCTTATTTCTGGTCAATTTCCAGCATCTCACACTGGTTGTCCTTCTTCAGAAACTGCAACCAGTATTTGCAATCACACTGGCTGCGCTTATCCTTAAGGAACGTTTGAAACGCAATATCATACTTTGGGCATCATTAGCAGTAGGAGCAGGGTATTTTCTGACTTTTGGCTTTCATCTTCCCGATCTGGAGACCGGTGCAAATGCAACATATGCAGCTGCATACTCACTTCTGGCAGCTTTTTCTTTTGGGAGTTCTACTGTTTTCAGTAAAAAAATCCTTCAAAAATTCAGCTTTTATACTGCGACCTTCTATCGGTATGGAATTACAGCTCTGCTTATGCTGGTTTACGTTCTTCTGGCAGGTAAGATGGTAGGTTTGCCAGCTGTAAATAAAAGTGAATGGTTAATTTTTCTGCTAATCGGAATTACAACCGGCTCAGGAGCTATTTTTTTGTATTATTATGGATTACGAAAAGTAAGAGCTATGATCGCTACCATATGCGAACTATGCTTCCCAATTTCTGCTATTCTTTTTGATTATTTAGTGAACCACAAAGTTCTTAGCCTGGTGCAATGGATTAGTGCAGGAATAATGTTGTTCGCTATCATAAAGTTGAGCGTATCGAATAATGAGAAGAAATAGGTTCTTCAAGAGCATTATTTATCGAATCGATTCAATTTAAGGTTTTAAGAATCCGCAAGGATTCTCTGACGTGCTTCTCTATCTGAGTTTGTGATTTGAAAATATACCTTATAATGCCCTTTTTATCAACAATGTAAGTTACCCGGCCAGGCAAAAGGCCGAAAAAGTCTGTTGGTACCCCGAAAAGTTTTCTAACTGTCTTATCTTCATCGCTTAACAGTGTAAAAGGAAGTTTGTGCGCGGTGGAAAAACCTTGGTGCGACTCTCGGTTGTCGCCACTTATTCCAATTACTTCTGCACCTGCATCTGTAAAATCCTGGTACATGTCGCGGAATGTGCACGCTTCTTTGGTGCAACCCTGAGTTCCATCTTTTGGATAAAAATATATTACCAGGTTGTGTTTCCCCAATATTTCCGATAGATCAAACATTTTACCATTCTGGTCTAAAAGAGAAAAGTCGGGTACGCTGCTCCCGACTTCAAGTTTACTTGTTGAATTCATTAATTGAACGAAATACAATAAAGAAATGATAACAGTTATCGGGAAAATCAGTATTAGTCTCATTTTCAACTTTGAAAATCCTTAAGTGATTCCATCAATTTCTTACGGGTGAAGAATATACGGCTCTTCACAGTGCCGATTGACAAATTTAACTGATCGGCAATTTCTTTATACTTGAACCCTTCAGTATGCATTTCGAAAGGTGCGCGTTGATCTGGTTCAAGTCTTGAGATACCTTTCCTGATCTCCTGCAAGGACAATTGAGAGTCTGGAGATGCAAATTCCGATTTTCTCGGGATGTTCAGAAAAAATAAGTCTTCGGTATTGTCCACTATTGTATTTGCCTTAACATTCCTGCGATAGTTGTTAATGAAAGTGTTTTTCATAATCGTATATGTCCAGGCTTTAAGATTGGTGTCATCTGCAAACTTATCCCGGTTAGCAAGGGCTTTCAGATAAGTGTCCTGTATGAGGTCTTTTGCTTCTTCGCGGTTGTTAGTAAGGGTGTTGGCGAAATATTGGAGGTTATCGTGCAGGCTGATAAGCTTGCTGCTGAATTCTATCTGTGTCATAATATTTGGTTTATATGGGTTCATTAGTGTTTAACTAATACGATACAAATATAAACAATATTATGTCAGTTTAAATAGTAATAGTTCAATGGAATTAGGTATATGTCTGTTTACAAATAAATATATCAAATAGTCAATATGTTATATTTTAATTTAGAATCATAATTATTGTTAAAATTATTTAACAAGTTATTGAACATGTTAGAATCATTATAAATAGTGTTTTCGATCATAGCTGTATTGAAAGCTAGAAGCTAGCTAAAGCCTTTAACAACAAAAAAGAGGATGCTTCACTAAAGTCCCATTAATGAAGTTATAAAAACCAGCAAGATGGGAAAGCTAAACGTTAAAGCTTTTGAATGGCAGAATGAAGTTCGTCAGACGAAGAAATCTGCACTACGTTTGCCGGGAATGTTATGTTATGTTCACGAATCTGGAATCCACTTATGAAGATGGTTTGTTTCGGAAACACATCTGATAGCTGATCAATATAATCCTGAAGTTCCTTTTCGGAAATATTGGAAGTGAAAGATGTAAAAAGAAAATCGGGTGTTTTAATCTGTCCAACTTCACTTAAGTCTTCAAAAGGCACGTTTTGGCTAAGGTAAATAACCTTGAAACCCGCTTTTTTTATCAGGTAACATGCATAAAGAAGGCCAATTTCGTGATATTCTCCGGATGGCAGAAATAGCAGGAATAATTTTGCATCGGAAAGAGGGTTAACATATTGTCCATCAATAGCAATAATGAGTTTCTGCCTTATCAGGTTAGAAACAAAATGTTCCTGGCCTGGATTGATTGTTCCCAATTGCCAGAGAACCCCGATTTTTTCAAAAAACGGGTAAATGATCTGGGTAACTGTATTCTCAAGGCCAAGTTTTAAAATTGAAGTGCTGAGTATTTTGTCGAACTTTGATTCGTCCAGCTCTGACATTGCCACAACTAGTGTCTCAATCTGAACTTCGAAATCGTAAACATTTTCAGTAATTTCCAGTATCTTCTTACCTAATTCACCATTTGACATTTTAATTATACGCGAAATTTTGTACCCGTTTCTGTTTAGGATCGATATGTTTATACACGTGCGTAAGTCCTTGTCCGAGTATGAACGTATATTTGTCATTGTCCTGTCAGGTGTGAGGAACTGGTGGCGTTTTTCCCACATCCGGATTGTATGTGCCTTGATTCCTGTAAGTTTCTCAAGGTCTTTTATCGAGTACTTTATCATTGTCTATGATTTCTCATTACTCGTTAAACAATCATTTCTGATAAATGTTTTTTTGCAACAACAGAAAATTGAAAATGAAGCCTTTAAAGATACAAAATATTTCGATCATTTCTTGATTATGACGAATAAATTTTGTTGTAATCATCATGATAAAACATGATAATGCTTAATTATCAGGATATTATAATAAATGAATCCACTGGTATAGAAGAATAAATATCAGCGAAGCTTATTCTGAATATGCCATTATCATTTTCGGGAAATATATAGTTCGGCTTTTTGAAGCGCAGAAGCCAGGCCTTCCGTTTTTTTGCCGCCAGCTGTAGCATAAAATGCCTGTCCTCCGCCACCGCCCTGGATATCGATAGCTAATTCGCGTACAATATTACTTGCATTGAGTTTTCGTTCTTCAGCAACATTTTCAGAAAGCATCACGGTAAGCGAAGCTTTTCCATCCCTGGCCGAACCAATAACCAGAAAAAGTTTGTCCACGGCATTTTTTATGCTAAAGGCCAGATCCTTAACAGCATTTTGATCAAGGTCCGATTCGGTGATAATAATATGAATTCCGTCAATAACATTGGCGCTACGAATTAGTTCATCCTTCAAACCAGCTACTTTGGAAGCATTAAAGGTGTCTAACTGCCGGCGGAGTTCAGTATTCTGGTCCATCAGTGACTGCACTGCTTTAAGCGGATCGGTTGGGCTTTTTATCAATTGCTTGAGTTCATCAACCATTGCAGCCTGGTCCATCAGGAAAGTTTCTGCTTTATAAGCTGTTATCGCTTCAATACGTCTGACACCAGCGGCAATAGCACTTTCGCCGGAAATTTTAAATATTCCTATCTCACCTGTATATGGAACATGTGTCCCTCCGCATAATTCTATCGAATTGCCGAAGCGGATCAGCCTCACAGAATCACCATATTTTTCGCCAAACAAAGCAATGGCACCCAATTTCTGAGCTTCTTCCATTGTGGTTTCACGTGCCTCATCAAGGGGGAGATTTTCCCGAACCATTTTGTTAACAAGAGTTTCAACCTGTTTTAGTTCATTATTGCTCAATTTTTGATAATGAGAAAAGTCGAAACGCAGGTAATCGGGCCCAACATAGGACCCTTTTTGTTCCACATGGCTACCTGCAATTTTTCGCAATGCGAAATGAAGGAGATGAGTTGCTGAGTGATTGTTTGCAATAAGTTGCCGTTTTTCCTTGTTCACAAAGGCCTTTGATATTTTTTCGGGAGAAGCTGGCATTTTTGCCACAATGTGAACAATCAGATTGTTTTCTTTACGGCAATCGAGGATTTCAATTTTTTGATCCCCGCAAATTAAAAAACCGGAATCGCCTGCTTGTCCGCCACTTTCAGCATAGAACGGAGTGATATCAAATACGATTTGGAAAAGGTCTTTGCCTTTGACATTTAATTTCCGGTAACGGATTATCTTTACATCTGCTTCAAGGCTATCGTAACCAACAAACTTTGTTTCCACATCATCGTTTACTTCTGTCCAGTCACCTGTGGCAACAACAGCATCCTGGCGCGAGCGGCTCTTTTGGGCTTCAAGCCCTTTGTTAAATCCATCCATATCAACTTCCCATCCTTCTTCTCTGGCCATAAGTCTTGTAAGGTCGATCGGGAAGCCGTATGTATCATACAACTCAAAGGCAAAAGCACCATCAATAATTTTTGGCGTTGAATTAGTTGCGATATACTGGTTGAACTTCTGAATACCCAGGGACAATGTTCTTAGAAAAGATTGTTCTTCTTCGGCAATTACTTT
>CAZEDO010000056.1:0-3468 GCA_964511085.1 uncultured Lentimicrobiaceae bacterium | reverse complement strand
CAGGCAGGTTGTCGCCGGTATCGCCGCCAAATACTGTAACGTACATACGGCCTTTGTCTATACCATAAATATCATGAAGCAGTTGCCATGCCCACTCAATAGCTTCCTTTTTAAAATAATCGCCAAATGACCAGTTACCAAGCATCTCGAACATTGTATGATGATAAGTGTCATGACCGACCTCTTCCAGATCGTTATGTTTGCCCGAAACCCGGAGACATTTTTGTGTGTCGGCAATACGCATATATTTAGCCGGAGAGTTGCCAAGGAAAATATCTTTGAACTGATTCATTCCGGCATTCGTAAACATGAGTGTAGGGTCATTTTTGACCACCATGGGTGCCGAAGGAACAATCTGATGCTGTTTTGAGGCAAAAAAATCAAGGAAGGTTTTTCTTATTTCGTTGGAATTCATCATTTGATTATAAACAGGATTACATGTGGATTAACAATTATTATGATAGCAAAGGGTTGCAAATTTAGCGCAAATAATTAATTTTGTCTGATACCCCTGTTCAGAATTATTGATTCATTGCTGAATCCTGCTGAATTTTAATTAGTTGCATGTAATGGCAAAAATAAGATACCAGTTTAACACCAAGTCGCTTAAAATCGAAAAAGTGCAGGTTACGCTTAAGGAACGTGTACGGCGGTTGCTCGCGGTGCTTGCCTTTGGTCTTGTTTTCTCTACTGTTGTTATTGCGGTTGCCTATAATTTTTTTAGCTCACCAAAAGAGCGTATGTTGCAGCGGGAAGTAGAGCAATATAAGCTTCAATATAAAATATTAAACGACAGGCTCGATTTATTTTCAGCAGTCCTGAGCGATCTGCAGGACAGGGACGACAATATCTACCGCGTTATTTTTGAAGCCGAACCAATTCCAAACTCGGTGCGCCAGGCCGGTTATGGCGGAGCCGACCGCTATGCAAAGCTTGAAGGCTATAAGAACTCCGAGATCATTAAAAATACAACCAAAAAGTTAGATGTGATCACCAGCAGGCTTTATGTACAATCCAAATCGTTTGACGAGGTATTCTCGCTCGCTAAAAACAAGGAAAAACTGGCAGCTTCTATTCCCGCCATTCAACCTTTGGCAAATGACGATCTCAGGCGGGTAGGTTCATATTTTGGATACCGTACCGATCCGTTCTACAAAGTGGCTAAATTTCATGAAGGAATTGATTTTACAGCTCCAATTGGGACACGTGTTCATTCAACCGGCGATGGAATGGTTATTAAAGTTGAACGTACCCGTGGAGGTTATGGCAATAGCATATTAATAAGCCATGGCTTCAGTTATGAAACACTTTATGCGCATCTTTCTAAGATAAACGTTCAGCGGGGACAAATTATAAAACGCGGGCAATTGATAGGGCTTGTTGGTAATACAGGAAAATCCACAGCCCCTCATCTTCATTACGAAGTGCATAAAGGTGGTCGTCCCATAAATCCTATCAACTATTTCTTTAACGATATTACACCTGATGAATACCAAAAGATGATCGAACTTTCCATGCGACCTTCTCAAACCTTAGATTAGTAAAGGCAATGCTAAAGCGGAACAGGCAAATAGAAAAAGTTTATTACCCCATAGGCGAAGTGGCTGCTATGTTTGGTGTCACTAATTCGCTTATCCGTTATTGGGAAACGGAATTTGATATTATTAAACCTTTTCGGAATAAAAAGGGAAACCGCCTGTTCACCAAGAAGGATGTAGATAACTTTCATGTTATTTTTCATCTGGTAAAGGAGCGTGGATTCACCCTGCAGGGAGCCAAAGATAAACTCAGGGAAAACAAACAGGACACTATTGACACTGTGGAGCTGGTAAAATCGCTTCAGCAGATCAGAAGTTTTTTGATAGAGATAAAGGAAAACCTTTAATTATTACTTAAGGACAACTGCATTTTTCTAATCAATAGAAAAGCCCCTCCTGCAGATATGCCTGCACATATTCTTCAATACCTTCTTCAAGAGACCGGAAAGGCATCCCATAACCGGCTTGCCGCAGTTTATCCATTGGGGCTTCAGTAAAGTACTGGTATTTGTCGCGGATATCTGCAGGGGTATCAATGTATTCAATGTTCGCTTTTTTTCCGAGTGAGGCAAAAGTTGCTTCGGCCAAATGAAGAAATGCCCTGGCCTGTCCAGTCCCAAGGTTATAAAGTCCGTTTTCGTGCTTGTTGTGCATTAAAAAGTAAATTACATCAACCACATCCTTAACATAAATAAAGTCGCGTAGTTGCATTCCATCTGCAAAATCAGGACGGTGCGATCGGAAAAGTTTCACTTTGCCACTACTTTTTATTTGGTTAAAGGCATGGAATACTACCGAGGCCATCCGTGCTTTGTGGTATTCGTTTGGCCCGTAAACATTAAAAAATTTGAGTCCTACCCAACTTGCCGGATGCGTGTCCTGTATTAATGCCCATTTGTCGAATTCGTTTTTTGAATCTCCATAGGGATTGAGTGGTTTAAGTTTAGGGACAAGCTCATGATCGTCAGAATACCCATGCTCCCCCATACCATACGTGGCCGCAGAGGATGCATAAAGCAGGTGAAGCCCATGCTTTACGCATGAACTCCAAACCATTTCGGTGTATTTCAGGTTCAGATGATCAAATATATTTTTGTCGGTTTCAGTGGTGTCAGTCCGTGCACCTAGATGAATTACATAATCAATATGTTTGTGATGGCGTTCGATCCAGCTATAGAAATCGTCGCGGTGTACACGCTCAACAAAAGCTTTATTCCCAATATTGCGGTTTTTTAATGGGTTGGAAAAGTCATCAACCACAACAATATCCTTGATTCCTTTGTTATTAAGTTTGTTGACCATGCAACTTCCTATAAATCCTGCAGCACCAGTTACAATTATCATAATAATATCAATTTATAAACAGACAAAAATACGTTACTTAAGCTTGAATTCAAAGGTAGCCGCAGTATAAATTAGTAGAACCTCCTGCAATGAATTAATAATTTAACCATAATTTAACCGTTAATATTCCGCTATTAAAGCAGAACAGAATACTTTTGCTGTTTCAAAGGATAGAAAATCTTCTTCCTGCGGAACAGATATAGTCGAATACATTATGAAAAGTAAAATATTACTGCTCATCACAATCGTTTGGTCTATACCATCTATGCTGATGGCACAACATGAATTTGTGCAGGATCACAGGCCACATTATCTCTTTGGTGTCCCTTTGCACTACAATGGATTTGGTGGGCCATTAGTTTCATTTTCGAACATGGAAGGGAAGTTCTCTATTGCGCCTGGTGCCATGGGTGGTATCATCATCAATAATAAATTCTTTATCAGTGCATACGGCCAGAGTGTTGTAACTTCCCATCCCCGTGCTGACCTTATAGAGACAAGTAATCTTACTACTTATTCTGCTGTTGATGCCAATATGTGGCAGGTTGGATTGTGGTTCGGTTATATACATAAAGCTGACGAAGTG
>CAZEDO010000055.1:0-23079 GCA_964511085.1 uncultured Lentimicrobiaceae bacterium | reverse complement strand
CAATAACAGTCTGGGTTGCAGTAGAAGTATTTCCGTTCCCATCATTAAACGTCCAGGTAATAGTATAGGTGCCCTGAGCTGTGTAGGTCAAAGGATCAGTAGTTGTTCCGGTAACGGTTCCGGCACAGTTGTCGGATGTAGTCGGAGCTTCCACGGAAACAGAACATTCGCCGGTGGCAGTTGCAATCACTTCCGGAGTTACCGGTGCTGAGATATCATCAACAATAACAGTCTGGGTTGCAGTAGAAGTATTTCCGTTCCCATCATTAAACGTCCAGGTAATAGTATAGGTGCCCTGAGATGTGTAGGTTAATGGATCTGATGTAGTTCCGTTGATCAGCATACCGGAGCAGTTATCTGTTGCTGTGGGAACTAAGGATACCGTTACTGAACACTCGCCGGTTATTACCGGAAGAACCGGGATTGACGGAATAGGTGCAGTATTATCAATAACTATCAGAGTCTTCTGAGTTGAACTATAGCAATTGTTAAGATCCGTATAAGTATAGGTTATAATATGGGATCCGACTCCTGCCAATGAAGGACTAAACTGGCCGGAACTAGTTACTCCTGAACCTGAGTATATTCCTCCCAGCGGTAATCCGTTTAATTGAATACTTGAACCATTTGGGCAAAGGGGACCGGCTTGGTCGAGTGTTACTAACGGAAGTTCATTCACCACTATATCTATTTGTTTGGAAATCGTGCATCCATATAAATCAGTATATGAATAGACTATCGAATGAGTTCCTGTTCCAGCGACCGAAGCAGTAAATAATCCGGACTGATTTACTCCATTTCCTGAAAAAGTTCCTCCCACCGGGCTAAATACTAATTGATAAGGAGCGGCATTAATACAAAGAGGACTTGCAGGGTATAAATTAACAACCGGAGCAGGATGCGCAATAATTGTTACTACAATCGGTTGCAGCATTATACAATCTCCTGTCAGACTGACATCTTTTACTTCAATTGAGTAAATTCCTGCTGAAAGGCCTGTAATGGATGTTTGGCTTACACCAACTCCAAATGGTACCCATGCCCCGCCATTATTAGCGTAACTAAATGATGTTGTAGTTATTGAAGATGATTGAGCCGAAATAGTAATGCTCCCATTATTTTGACTACAAGAAGCATCAGTTTTGCTTACAAATTGTCCGGTTACTCCTTCAACTGTGACATTAAAAGAGCAATTCAAAATAATTGGGTTTCCAGAGATTGGATTGAAGGTTGCAGTGTAAACAATCGGATAATTATGAATAACAGGAAAAAATCCTGGTATTGGTCCTGTTACATTAAAATCAATTCCACCAGCACAGTCACCGGTTTCCATAAGTAATCCATCAAAAAAGATATTATCGACCTGGCATTTATTGCTTCCGGCGCCACTAAATACAAATTTCATTTTATATACGCCTGATGCAAAGGATGAAGGAATGTTAATTGCGTAATTCCCTGTTGTGTTAACAAATGTACTTCCAACAAAATTTTCTGCTGTTCCCTGAACAAGATACAAAGACCAGGTAAAGTTTTTACCTGGATCGCATACTAAGTCCATATGAACACTCATTGCTGGTTGAATAAATACTGAAGGTGTAAGGATGAAAGGATTTCCTGATCCATTTGATTGCCATAGATTTACAACACCGGAATTATTTCCAATTCTCTGAACACGGTTAAAAACCCAGCAGTTCCATTTTGCTTCGGGCAACTCGAATCCCATGAAAAAACTACTTGAAGCTCCGCCTGACAGGCAATTGAGGCTGAAATCAGGAAGCATCCAGTTTACATGTTTTCCCAAAACGCCACTCACAATTGTGTCGGCACATTCAGTAATATTAGAGGAACAGCCTGTAACGGCAATCGGGTCGTTATTTATAGCAACCTCCACAGTGTTGGTGGTTGTACAAGTACCATCGCTTATTGTAAGTGTATAGAATCCTGAATTTACAAGAGTTGCACCTGTTATTACAGGGTTTTGGAGCGTTGAAGAAAACCCATTTGGACCTGACCAGTTCCAGCTTATTGCCTGGCTGCTTACCCCATAAAGATAGAGATTCCTCCCCGAACAAATAGGTGAGTTGCTGGTAGCTGTTGCACTTATGGGCGCGGGCTGACTTAAACTAATTGAGCCGTTCACCGGCCCGCAATTATTTGCGTCATTAACACTCCATGTATAATTTCCGGCACTAATCCCGGTGATAATATTAGAACTTACCGGATTTCCATTAAAAACACAGGTATAAGGAGAAGCACCTCCACTAAAATTGATAGTTACTGTTCCTGTTCCCCCATTACATGTTATTGGTGAAGTTACAGTAGCTGTTGCAGAAATAGGATCAGAAACACCTACAGTTACAGCCGCACAATTTGAGTTTCCACAGCCATTTTCCCATCTGGAGTAATATGTTGTCGTTATTTGAGGCGAAGGAATAGCAAGATTATTTCCAGTTCCAATAGATGCAGTACCACAACTAGTGCTGAACCAATGCAAGGTGGTTCCTGAGCCTCCTGAAGCTGAAAGTATAATGTTTCCATTATCATTAGCACAAAAGTTTTGACGGCTACTTGAAGCAGAGATTGGAGCAACAGCTACAGGAGTCACTGTTACCATAATCTGAGCCTTATTCGGGCTAATGCAGGAACCTGATATACCTTCAGATACATAATAAGTTGTCTGACCTGTACTGGCAGTGGAAGGAGTTATCGATAACTGAGGAGGAGATGAAGGCGTCTGATAATAAAATAATGTATAGGATGGATTGGTTGGCGTAGCTGTTAGCGGCAAAGCAATATCGCCTTGACAATATGATAAATTGCTGCTAACCAATGGTATTGATGTTATGTTAGTAACAGTTATTGTAAATGCAAAGTAACAAGCTCCGCTATTTGGTGGCACAGCATAATAATTTGATACACCTGAAGTTGCAGGGAATGGATTGCTGATTGTATATTCTAGGGTACTTTCAGTTACCGGAAATGAACTGTAAAAACGTGATCCTGAAGGGAATGCGCTTGAGACTTCTGTTATTGGGATATAGCTACCTGCATTGCAGAATACAAACCCCATCGTTGTTGGAACATCCTGACAATTTTCCGCCACGTAACTTGTTGCATCAATTCCAATCTGGGTTGGAGTCGTGATCGGTTCCCCAGCGCAAATACCAGAGTACTCATAACCTCGAATAAACCCAACATTAGTAAATGAAGCATTACTTACCGAACCAGTTCCACTGATTGTACCGTTAATGTTTATTACCGGAACACAATTTGGGTTTGATAGTAAGATGCAATCGTCTGTTACTTCGAGTTTGTAAGTTAATGTTGCTAAAATTGTATTCGGGTCAGCAGGAAGAGGCAGTGTACCATAATTCCATATGATTGAACCATTAGCGCCTAATGATGGATTGAAATAAAGATTGTTTGGCGTAGGTCCCGGAGTATAATGAACCACCCTCCAACAAGTATCGTATTTAGTAGCAAAAGGGATAGGCACTACAATTTGAGTATTATTAATTGCTTCTGTTCCTTTATTTCTGATATCGAGGGTAAGCTGTATGTCCTGACCAGGTAGGGCAATCATGGGATTTCCGGGAGGAACACCACCTATATTATAGACAGTCGTGGTTCCCTCAGGATTCGGAATATAAGCATCAACAGCCATCGCAATAGAATAAATTATATAAGTATCAATTGTTGAACCATACTTAAATGTGGTAGAAGTCTGGTTATTGGTTATAACAGAATTACCTGTATTCTGTATGTTGAACATGCTGACATCAATACCTGAATTGTTCTGGAGATTGGGATTTCGAGCATTTCCACCAGTAAAAATAGAGCTGTTAAAAAAATTATTTGTGCTATTACCAGCATGACTAAGACCAATCCAATTTGTGTTCGTATAATCCCTGATCTGAAAATAGTCACCGGAGTAGTTAACATCACCTTCACCAGCCATCAACCCCAGTTTCATGTTGACCGCCCCTATTTGTGCTGTATGAAATCCTGAGACCGGTAGTTCATAATTATAAGTACCACTTTGAACATAAGCATAACCGTCAAAAACTGTTACATCCCTCCATTTCATTTTCGAGTTTTCATAAACAACCACCATTCCCCATCCTCCATAATAACCAACAGCACCTCCGATTCCTGTAGATAATGCCATATCAGCCACCCAATATTCACCGACACCATGAAGCCTTACTAAATCAGTAACTTCAATGTACGCAGAGTACATGTAATCATCACCAGGATACCTGATATCATTAGCATTGGCAGTAAAACTCTGGTAGGCTGCCTGTCCGGGTCCTTTCAGTTTTATTGAACGTTTTGTTGCAGTCGTCACACTACTGCTTGTTCTCCCTGACCAATATAAACCAGCATAAATAATATTTGAACAGGATGGAGTGGCCCCATTCTCAGTTGATAAGGCCAAAGTGGCAGAGGATGAATTTGCTGTAGAAGCGATGCCATCCATATCAACTAATTTCATTTGATTGTTACCATTGGTGGTATTATTACCATATGTCACAAGAGTGAGGTTGGTATTGCCAATCATCTGGAAATCACCTCTGATGTTGTATATCACTTTGGAAGGAGAGTACTGTGATGTTCGTTGCGTGAAAGGCACACGTACCTGAGCATTTGCGAAAAATGCGCTACCCGTAAGAAGCGCTGTTATCAGTAAAAAACACTTTAATGTGTTTGAAATGCCAAAATTAAAGTACTTATATTTCATGTCGTTTAGTTTTTCTAGTTAGCTGTATTCCTTAAGATGGAATTGATATTAAATACAGAACATTTATCCCGGTTTTGGACATCTTAATTAATTTACTGACGTGCTCACGGGTACAATCAATAGAGCAGAGAAAGTTTATATATTTTAACTTCGAAAACCCATTAAGACTTGCGAGATCCAGTAATATATTCAAATCATTCTGAGTGTTGATCCTTACAGTGAGTAATTCAGCCTGATCGAACAAAATATTGGGCTCTTTGAGCTTGTTAACTGATTGTGCATCAATATCAACACAAACAAAAGGCGCGTCAGCATATGTACTGAAAATCCCTTCCCTGATAATTACATAAGGATTTAGCTCATAAACCAGGTTTTCGAGATGCATGGCCTCTCTCACGACTGTACTATCCGGAGAAGATTTCATTGCTGCCAGAGTTTTTCCCATTTCTTTTAATTCCTGTGCTGAAGAACTTAACCCAGTGAGAAAAATTGATAGGAATGCAAACAGCCTGATCAGACGTAGTCTGGTTGTTCTGAAATCGAGTGATTGGCAATTAGTTGATTCAGCTTCAAGATTAAACGTTAAATTTTTCATTGTTCGAGTTTTGTTAGTTAATTAGCTTTCCGAGATAGAACCTATAAGTTGTAGCTATAATTCCACGGATTCATATTTACTTAAAATGTGCCACAATTACATATGATTGAATATCAGGGTGATTGTTCGCTAATGCGATTGTTTAATTTTCCATTTCAGGACAAGAATCCTGTATTTAAGACAAAGTCCCATGAATTTTATTAGTCAAAAAGTAGAAAATGCAGCATAGAAAAGCCTTGTGTTTTCTAACTTTGCTTTTCTTTTACACTTTTCTACTTTTATTAGTTGCACTTTTAAGGTATTTGTAATTACCGGAATTGAAATATTTTATATATTTTCATGAAATAACTCCTCTTTAATATTGCTATATGGCAAGAAATTTGGTCTTAATATATTGATTATCAGTATAATAATAAATTATTGAAATAGGATTTGTAACATGCTGATAATTAGTTTTTTTACAAATATTTACTTTTAAAGGATATAGCAATATGTCTGTAATTTAGTATGAAAGTCGAGCAAGGATTAGTTTCTGAGTATGGATATTCACGAATGCTGCACGTTATGTTTAGTTAATTTCATTTATTGATGTTTCTTAGCTCCTAAATTAATATCTTGTTACTCTGCAAACTAGAGCTAATTATAAATGAAACAAAGTCATGGAAAAAGTGTATAAAAATTGCCAAAGCTGCGGAATGCCGCTTAGAAAAGACCCGAAAGGAGGTGGTTCAAATACTGATGGTACAACAAGCACAGTATATTGCAGCCACTGCTACGAGGCTGGAAAATTCCTCCGCACTGACTGGACTGCAGCTCAAATGCAGGAATTCTCAAAAAAGAAAATGAAGGAAATGGGCTTTCCAGGTTTTCTGGCAGGTTTCTTCTGTAAAGGAATTCCACGGCTTGAACGATGGAAAGCCAAATAGAGTTAGGTCAAAGCTAAGCGCTGTTATTTGCAGTTTAGCCAATTGGCTATAATTTTAGGGCCCTCATCGGACATATAGGATTCAGGATGAAATTGTACACCTTTTATATCAAAGCGATTGTGCGAAATGGCCATAACAATGCCATCTTCACTTAATGCGGTGATTTTAAGAGAGGAAGGCATTGAATCCTTGTCAGCAGCCCAGGAATGATAGAGCCCTGCTTTGAAGCCGGAAGATAGCCTGTCAAAAAGCACTTCATTCCTGTCAATAATAGATATTCGCTGTCTGATTCCGTGATAAACTGCGGGTAAATTGATTAACCTGCCACCAAACGATTCAACAATTGCCTGAAGACCAAGGCAAATACCGAGGATGCATTTCGTTTCACCATAAGATTGAATTATTTTTTTCATTATACATGCCTCGGCAGGCAAACCCGGTCCAGGCGAAAAGAGTATTTTATCATACCGGCCAACTTCTTCCAATGGAATACGATCGTTCTTAACAACATCAAATGCCCAATTACCATGCATTTCCACAATCTGAACGAGATTGTAAGTAAACGAATCGTAATTGTCCACGATCAGAAGCCTCGGTTGCATTTTGAATTGTTATAAGTTTACAGAAAAATTAACTACAAATAATGGGCAAATATGAAGCAGCAAAGTTAATGAATGAAATGGGGCGGGACAGTATTCCGTTTCTTTTCATTATTGATTTCAAAGCAGAAAACCCGTTGGTATTTCCTTTGGATGAAATTGATCCTGACAATCTGCGATACAATATCAATGGTGTTAAAAACAATTTCATTAAAACAAAGAAACCTTCGGTTCTGACTTTTAATCGCTTTCCTATGAATAAAGTCGAATATTCTCAGCAGTTTGATAAGGTAATGAATCAAATAGCATTGGGGAATACTTATTTACTTAACCTTACATGTCCTACGAAGATAACTACCACCCTAAGCTTGGACGAGATATTTGAACAAAGTTCTGCAAAGTATAAGCTATGGATAAGAGACTCATTTGTCGTGTTTTCACCGGAATCTTTCATAACTATCGATGAAGGAATTATTGCATCTTATCCAATGAAAGGAACAATTGATGCATCAATCGAAAATGCAGATCTTATTATCCTCAATGATCCAAAGGAAATTGCTGAACATTATACAATTGTTGATCTTATCCGTAATGACCTGAGCATAGTCTCTAAAAATGTGAAGGTTGAAAATTTCAGGTACATTGAAAAACTGAAAACATCTCATGGTGAATTGCTGCAGGTTAGTTCAAAAATAACAGGTCAATTGGATGCATGTTTTCAGGAACGAATAGGGGAAATAATATTCACACTACTACCAGCAGGCTCTGTGAGTGGAGCTCCAAAAAAGAAAACGGTTGAAATTATACTTGATACAGAATGTTATGAACGTGGATATTACACAGGTATATTTGGTTACTTTGATGGCCAAAAACTTGATAGCGGTGTAATGATACGCTTTATCGAAAAGACTTCTGACGGACTAATATATAAAAGTGGCGGCGGTATCACTTCCTTTAGCCGGATGCAAAGCGAATACCAGGAAATGATAGACAAAGTGTATGTGCCTTTTATTTGAAACAATCAGGATCGAGAAAGGAAAGCTGCAAAATGTCAGTTTTCACAATGAACGGTTGAATCGTTCACGAAAGGAATTATTTGGGATTGACATGCTATTTGATTTGCAAAAGATTATTCATGTTCCTGATTCATTTTATGCCGAAAAACATAGATGTCGCATAGTTTATTCAACTGAAATAATCAGTATTGCGTTTTCGCAGTATACAATGAGGAAAATTAATAATCTTAAGATTGTAGAAGATGATACTATCGAATATGCTTATAAATTCGAAGACAGACAAGTGATCGAAAAACTGAGAACCGGTTGCAAAGCTGATGATATCCTGATAATAAAAAACGGATTGGTCTCGGACACTTCTTATGCTAATATTGTGTTTTGGGATGGGATAAAATGGGTAACTCCTTCTTCGCCTTTGCTTCGCGGAACAACACTTACAAGATTACTGCTTGAAAATAAAATTCAGATGGAAGAAATTCGTAAGTCAGATATTAAATTATTTAAATCGGCAAGAATTATTAATGCAATGATTGGACTAGAAGAAAGTCCTTCGATTGAAATCAAAAATATTTTCTGAAAATACCAATTTTAAATTTCGCATTAATTACTTGCTATTTATAGCATTACGAGAATTAAAAGAATTTACATTTACCCACTAACCAGCAATAGATATCATGACAGTTAAAATCAGAATATTATTCGCAGCATGTATATTTATACTTTTGCCTTCTCTTAAAGCTCAGGATCGTACTCCTTTTGATTATGTTAACCCGATAATAGGAACAGGTGGTCACGGACATACATATCCTGGCGCTACTGTTCCTTATGGCATGGTGCAACTTAGCCCTGATACACGGCTTGATGGTTGGGATGGTTGCTCAGGATACCACTATTCAGATAGTATAATTTATGGGTTCAGTCATACGCACCTTAGTGGTACCGGATGTTCTGATTATGGTGACATTTTAGTTATGCCTACTGTTGGTGAAATTGTACTCCACAATGGAGCTGATGGGAAGCCTGGATATTGCTCAAAATTTAAGCATGCAAACGAACATGCTGAACCTGGATACTATTCAGTTTTTCTTGACAATCCAGGAGTAAAAACAGAACTTACTACAACAGCAAGGGTTGGATTTCATTCATATACATTTCCGCAATCATCGAAAGCAAATATTATCCTCGACCTAGAACACAGGGATGAAGTGATAGCATCTTCCATAAAAATTATTAGTAGTACTGAAATAGAAGGCATGCGTCGTTCCAGGGCTTGGGCACAAAATCAATATGTATATTTTGTGATGCGTTTTTCCAAATCGTTCAACGAAAGCGGAATTGCAGTAAGTGATATAATAAATCCGGGAATAAAAACGGCAGAAGGAAAGAAACTCAAAGCTTATTTTCGATTTATAACTTCTTCCGGCGAAAAGATATTTGTCAAAGTAGGTATTTCAAGTGTAAGTTGCGAAGGTGCTCGCAAAAATCTTGAAACCGAAATACCTGGATTGGATTTTGACAAAGTAAGAAAAGATGCCTGTGATCTTTGGAGAAAATCATTAAACCGGATTGAAGCAGATGGTGGAACAAACGATCAAAAAACTGTCTTTTATACTGCTTTGTATCATACAATGATAAATCCTGTTCTTGCTGCAGATGTCGATGGAAACTACCGTGGCCGCGATTTTAATATCTATAAATCAGCAGGTTTCGATTATTACACTGTTTTCTCACTTTGGGATACTTATCGTGCTTTTCATCCATTGATGACTATTATAGATCAGAAGCGCACCGGCGATTTCATCAATACATTTCTATCCCAATATAAAGAAGGAGGTTTGCTTCCTGTATGGGAACTTTCAAGTAATGAAACTGACTGTATGATTGGATATCATTCGGTTTCAGTAATTGCTGATGCTTATATCAAAGGCATTCGCGGATTTGATGCTACAGAAGCGCTGGAAGCGATGAAGCACAGTGCAAACCAGGATAAATATGGTTTGCGTTTTTACAAGGAAATAGGATTTATCCCTTCCGAAAGTGAGAACGAATCTGTTTCGAAGACACTTGAATATGCTTATGACGATTGGTGCATCGCTCAGATGGCGAAGGCACTTGGAAAAAAGAAAGATTACGAGGAATTCATTTACCGTGCCCAGAATTACAAAAACGTTTTCGATCCTAAAACCGGGTTTATGCGGGCACGGTACAACGGGGGATGGCATAATCCATTTTTGCCAAATGAAGTCAATAATAACTATACAGAAGCCAATGCATGGCAATATCGTTTTGCATGTCCTCAGGATATCGATGGTTTAATAGGCCTCACCGGGGGTAAAGGAAAACTTAGTGATAAGTTGGACTCGTTATTCAATGCAGATACACGCACTTCAGGCAGAGAACAATCTGATATTACAGGACTTATCGGCCAGTATGTTCAGGGCAACGAACCTAGCCACCATATAGCCTATCTCTACAACTATGTAGGAAAGCCTTATAAGACCCAGGCTATGGTTCACAGAATAATGAATGAGTTTTATACTGCCGGCCCAGATGGTTTGATAGGAAATGAGGATTGCGGACAGATGTCTGCCTGGCTTGTCCTAAGTGCAATGGGCTTTTACCCGGTTACACCAGGGAATGATCTCTATACTATCGGAACACCAATGTTTGCTAAAGTAACAATCAATCTTGAAAACGGAAATAAGTTTGTGGTTAAAGCGAACAACATAACAAAGGACAATTATTACATTCAATCAGCAACTTTTAATGGCAATCCTTTTACAAAATCATTCCTTATTCATCGAGAAATTATGAAAGGTGGAGAACTGGACTTTGAAATGGGCCCTCGACCTTCAAACGAATGGGGGATAGGCATCAGTAACGAGCCGGGTACAGCTATCAAAGATAATCTTCTTATCACTACGCCTTACATTACTGAAGGCTCACGTACGTTCACGGGTAATACAACTGTTTCAATAGCTGCAACACCCGGGGCAGTTATCAGTTATTTAATTCGTGAGGAAGGAAAGGAATCCGTACCTAGAGAATACACTTCGCCTATAGTTATTGATAACAGTTGCAAACTGAAATATTTTGCTTATCAGAAAGGTTTTCAGAAAACACCCTGGGTAACTTCTGAGTTTATAAAAATTAAGAATGATAAAGATATAATTTTGAATACGAAACCTTCTCCTCAGTATTCAGCCAATGGCCCAGCAACGCTGCTTGATGGAATGAGAGGGAATACCGATTTCAGGTTGGGAGGATGGCTTGGTTTTGACTCACTAAACCTGGACGTTGTGGTTGATTTGAAAGAATTGAAAACTATAAAAAAACTGAGTATCGGCTTCTTACAGGACATCAATGCCTGGATATTTATGCCGTATGAAGTTGAGTTCTTTTTATCTGACGATGGAACAAGATTCAGGTCAGCAGGAATCGTGAAAAACGACATACCTCAGGATAAATGGGGTGTAGTGCAAAAGGAGTTCTCACTCCTTTTTGAATCCGTGAAAACAAGATATTTACATGTGGTTGCGAAAAATATTGGAGTATGTCCTTCAGGCCATAAAGGTAATGGAGCGCCTGCCTGGATCTTCAGCGATGAAATTTCCGTGGAATAACAATGAGCATTTAGAAGAAACAATAACAGATAATAAGCAAAAGATAATTTAAAAGTTACTTATGAAAATTCATTGTCGGATTAGCTTTATAATCATAGCCAGTATTTTCGGAGCACTCGTTTCAAATGCACAACTTATCAGGAATGCAGAAACGCTGGACCACATGAAGCAAATGCTGGGTAAGCAAAAGCAAATGGCCTCCGGGCGGAGCGGACAATTATTTGATGTATTCAATCAGCCGATCTCCAGGGATGAAAGCCAGGCTCTTGAATTTTTATTTGCATATATGCCTTTGAGTGACTTAGCAGATTACAATGGTCAATTCTTTCTGGAACAGGTTCATACTGCTTTGAAAGCACGCGAAGAAATGCCATGGGGAACACTAATTCCGGAAGAAGAATTTCTGCATTTCGTTCTTCCTGTCAGAGTAAATAATGAAAATCTGGATGAATTCCGGCCAACATATTATAACGAGCTTAAAAGCCGTGTTAAAGGACTATCCATGCGGCAGGCTGCCTTGGAAGTGAACCATTGGTGCCATGAAAAAGTCACGTACCGTGGAAGCGATGAGCGCACCAGTTCGCCACTTGCATCAATCCGCACGTCATTTGGCCGCTGTGGTGAAGAATCTACATTCACGGTGGCTGCAATGCGAACAATAGGAATTCCGGCCAGGCAGGTATATACGCCACGTTGGGCCCACACTGACGATAACCATGCCTGGGTTGAAGTATGGGTAGATGGGAAATGGTATTTTCTGGGTGCCTGTGAACCAGAACCTGACCTAAATATGGGCTGGTTTTCAGAACCTGCCCGACGCGCTATGTTAGTTCATACCCGTGCATATGGATGGTATAATGGATCGGAACCAGTTATTCAGCAGGAAGACCGGTTTTCGGAACTTAACCTGATTGGGAATTACGCACCGGTTAAAACTTTCATTGTAAAAGTTGTAGCACAGGATGGTACACTTGTTGAATCTGCCAAAGTTGAATTTCAACTGTATAACTATTCGGAGCTTTATCCCATTGCTCAAAATATAACTGATAAAAATGGGATATCCAGAATTACAGCTGGCCTTGGTGACCTGATGATATGGGCAGCAAAAGATAATTCTTTCGCATATAAAAAGATTCATGTTGAAACAACTGACACATTAATTCTTCAACTTTATGCTTCACATGCTCAAGGTGTAGCAGAGAATTACGATCTTGTCCCCCCGCTGGAATCCAGACCTCTGAAAAAAGATGAAATTGGCCGGGGGGTAAATGCCATCAGGATAATGTATGAAGACTCTATCCGGACATCTTACATGACTACTTTCAAGGATTCAACATGGGCAGCCAATCTCGCTGATAAACTGAATATTGATTCAGACAGTACAGTACGTTCATTTTTATTAAGCTATGGAAACTGGGGGGAAATTTCCAGATTCCTGAATGAAATTCCACTCGCCAAGCGCCATTGGGCATTACTTATGCTTTCGGTAATTTCGGAAAAAGATATCAGGGATACCCGTGCTGATATATTATGCGATCATCTCCTTAGCGCGCTCCCTTTGTTTAGTTTATCAGCAGATATTGACCAGACCTTTTTTGCTGAAAATGTTATGAGTGGCAGGATCAGCAATGAAATGATGGTAGCCTGGCGTGTTTTTCTGCAATCGAAATTTGATTCTGAATTCGCTTCATCTGCCAGAAAAGATATCAATGTTATAACTGAATGGATTGAAAATAATATACTTATTGACAACAAAGCTAACATGCATTCACGGGCTCCTCTTACCCCAAAAGGTGTTTATGAACTTCGGGTTGCCGATAGGCATTCGCGTGATATATTCTTCGTTGCATTGTGCCGCAGCTTTGGTATTCCTTCACGAATTGATCAGGCAACTTCCATACCTCAATTCTGGAGAGGCGATCAATGGCAAAATGTGATTTTTGACCGACCATCGGAAACAGTGAGCGAAAGTGGTTTTATTCACTTTGTAAATGGAAATGCTGCTATCATGCCTAAATATGCAATCAGTTTTACGCTTGCTAAGTTCACTGATGGATTTTACAAAACACTGGAATATGAATTCGAAAAAAAACTTGATTCTTTTCCTGATAAACTTGAGGTAGAAAAAGGAAGATACATGCTTGTTACCGGAAACAGACAATATGATGGAAGTGTATTATCATCGTTAACTTTTTTTGAAGTGCAAAAAGGTAAAACGGCAAGTGTAGATGTTACTGTTCGCGAAACTAGAACCAACCCGGCAAGTTGGGCGGTTCTTGATACAACCGGGCTCGCAATAAGTGATCTTAAAACAGGGAATATTAACAGTCTTGGCAACCTTCTTACTCCGGATGGTGCTGTATTGGTTTGGATCGATCCCGACAAAGAACCGACAAGGCATGTAATGATAGATATTGCTGCTACTGGCAATACCTTCGAACGCTGGGGAGGCAGGTTAATTTTTCTGCTGGACAAAACCAAAGTTAATTCATCATTAAATCTGACTAATTACAAAGGACTACCTACACAGCATATATATGCATTCGATCAAAACAATGAAATAATAGGACAAATCGAAAAACTTAAAGGACATGCATTGTCGGGGAACCTCCCATTAATTATTGTGTCCGACTCGCATGGAAATCTTGTCTATTTTTCCGAAGGGTATAAAATTGGTGCCGGGGAGCAATTAGCAAAAGAAATTAGCCGGATGAAACCAGATCAGGATAACTAAATGAATTTGAATAAAAAGAACTTATAAAAATGGTCACTTTCCGTCATCAAATTTATATTTATTACTTTTTAAAGGGTTAACTAAATCCACCCTTTCAACTTGTAATAGCAAATAGCGCAATACTCCCTAATGACAAATAGCTCCAAATGAAGGTAACTCCACATATTGTAGCGTAATGAAAGGCTTTTTACCCTTATATCTTTGGATTTATCAATATCCATTACTTTTTTTGTATCGATAGGTATATCGAAAGTAGCCATGCCACCTACCTCGGAAAATCCGACTTTAATAAATGTTCTCACTGCCCTGAACATATGTTCAGGGGAAGTGATTAGAACCAGTGACAATTTCTGCTTATCAGCTGCATACATAGCAGCAATATTCAGAGCTTGAGATCGTGTGTTGAAGCCAATTGGTTCGAATTGAATGCGTGATGAGTCAATACCCTCTACAATAAATTCATGAGCCATTAGTTTCAATGGTCTCATACTATCTGCCTCATTGTAAGGTAGCGCTATTACTATTTTCGCTTCTTTGAACTTCCGTGCAGCTTCAACACCATAATATGCACGAATGAGGCCATCCGGGCTTGGCATGCCACTTCCACTAAGAATAACAATAATATCAGGTTGGTGATTTAATCCGGAATTTGTTGTACCCAAACGATAATAGGCATAAAAAGGAATATCAGTAAAGCTTAAAATAAAAATCAGGAATGAAAAGAAACCGATAAATCCCAAAAACCATATACCTGATTTTATTAAAAAGTGAATCAATCTATTGAAATATTTTTTGTTTTGTTTTGCTGTTTGCATATTATAGCTTGTGTAGGTTTGTATTCCAGACATTGATCTGAAAATCAACCATTAAATAATCGCTGAGCCACTTTTTTTCTGAATAAAATTACAATTTTATTCGTTCAGCTAACACGAAGAACAGAATGAGCTTATATGAAGGAAGTGTTCTGTCGAACCACTTTAGAGCTATGCCAGGTAATGCATGGTTTGTGCTGATGATAATTGGGCTCATTGTTAATGTTTTGAATTGTGTTTAAGATACGTAATGGCTCCAAACCTGATTTTATACTTTGTTTGAATTGTTAATATAAATATTACTTTTGGCCAAAATACACTTAGTAAAACAACATACTTGTTAATAAAACAACATTACTTGAAAAAGAATCTATTAGTAAAAATTTCTGTGCTTGCTGTCTCAATAGTATTCATCAGTTGGGGATCTACCGGGCATGATAAGATTAATACAGATGCTTCTCTTTCTTTCAATAACCACATGAGTCAGTTCAATGTATGGACTAATACATTGGCCGAGCATGCATCCGATGCAGATTATCGGAAAGATTCGGATCCTGCAGAAGCACCAAAACATTATATTGACATCGATAGTTATTATAGTTTCTTAATAACCGGAAGAATACCGCAAACATGGGATTCAATCGTTGGCGCATACGGTATTGCTTTTGTATCGGGCAATGGAATTCTGCCCTGGGCAACTGTTACAACTGTTGATACACTCAGAGCATGTTTTCGGCGAAATGATTGGGATAAAGCAGTGCTGGTTGCTGCCGATCTAGGACATTACGTTGGAGATGGACACATGCCGCTTCACATTACACAAAATTACAATGGGCAAAACACTGGGAACCTAGGTATCCATTCCCGTTATGAATCCTCGATGATTAATGATAATATAGATCAGATAATCTATCAGGGCGATTCTCTTACTGTAATTACAGATATTAACAAGTTTGTATTTAATTATATTTATCACAATAACACCTTTGTTGATTCAGTATTAGAGGCAGATGATTACGCGAAGCAAGAGGCAGGTGGCAGTACTTCTTCATGGGCATATGACCAAGCCTTGTGGAATAAAACAAAAGATTTCACAATTCCCTTATTTAAAAATGCCTCCCATGCACTTGCAGAATTGATTTATACAGCATGGGTTCAGGCCGGAAGTCCGTCAATGTCTGCCGCTTCAGTGTTTGAACATGATATGAACAATGCGGTTTTTTTGGATCAAAATATCCCAAATCCTGTTCTGAATTCTACAGTCATTCAATATTCAATTGTCAATAGTAACAATGTACTTCTTCAGGTTGTTGGTGCAACAGGAAATTTAATTGAAACAATTACCGATGAATATAAAGCGGCAGGCAACTATTCATTGGTATGGAAACCAAAAAATCTATCGGGGGGAATCTACTACCTTGTATTGAAAACAGGAAAATCTACAGATGTCAAAAAAATGGTTTTGACAGAATAGACAAGATCAACTTGTTTTATATTAACCTCAAGCACCCCTAGATTGGTGTATTGAATCATACATATCCTGTTCAAATTGTTTATTCAGTGGCAATTATTCCCAGGCATTCTTGAAAAACAGTTCCAGTTTTGCGGGATCAAGTTTCATGTCTGATCTTACACCGCTGCACACATCAAGCCCAAAAGGCCGTACAAGTTCAATTGCATCACGCACATTGCCTGCATTTAGCCCGCCCGCCAGAAAAACTGGAATCTTTGATTGCTCAACTATCTTCCTGCTATAAGACCAGTTGTGGATACGTCCGGTTCCACCTAGTTCTTTAACCTGTAAGTTGGGGTTTCCGCTATCCAACAGCAATGCATCAACTAATTCCGAAATTCTTAATGCTTCATCAACCGATTGGTCATTAATTACATGTATTACCTGAACAATTTTAATTGCAGGCAATGCCTTTTTTATCATCTCATAGGTGCCACTTTTCAGCGCATCAACAATCTGAATTGTGTTCGTTAGAGTTCTTTTGTGGTGTTGAATAATTTTTTCAGCAGAAGTTTCACTTGTCAGCAAAAATGTTCCAACTGCAGGTGGAGTTGTAAATGCAATATTCTTGATAAGCTGGTCAGGAATTACTCCCGGACCACATGGCATTTTGGCAACAAGTCCGAGTGCGGAAGCGCCGTATTCAATTCCCATTTTCGCCTCGGCTATCGAAATGATGCAACATATCTTTATTCTAGGCAGCATAATTTTATGTCTTAAACAGTTTTAATGAAGGCAAAGTTTATTCTTTGTCATGGAAATAGTTTTAGCGCTACTAGCTGTTAAGCTAATCATTGCTATCCGAATCATTACTAAAGCTGAAAACAGTTTCTGATTTATAAGTTTCATCGGGCATAAGGATAATTGATGGAAACTGTGGATGATTTGGCGAATCGGGAAAATGCTGTGTTTCCAGACAAAAAGCCGAATGCTTTTTATAGAGTTTTCCTCCCTTACCAGCAAGTTTGCCATCAAACCAGTTGGCTGTGTAAAATTGAACACCAGGTTGTGTGCTATATACTTCCATTTTCCGACCACTAACAGGCTCTTTTACAGATGCAATCAAATATGGCGCCCTGTCTTGTTTGTTCACTACGAAATTATGGTCATAACCCATATTCATGTTATGAATCCTTTCACCAATTGGATGAGATTCAGTAAAGTCCAAATCAGTTCCTTCGACAGATGTGATTTCGCCCGTAGGAATAAGGTTTTCATCCAGTAGAGTGTAGAATGAAGCATGAAGTAAAAGTTCATGATCGTAAATTGCTCCGGAACCTTCACCTGCCAGGTTAAAATAACTGTGGTTAGTTAGGTTAACCGGGGTCGGTTTATCGGTTGTAGCCAAATATTGAATATGAAGTTTATTATCATTCGTAAGCGTATAAACCACAATTACATCAAGATTGCCAGGGTATCCTTCTTCCCCATCAGGACTAGTGTAATACAGTTTTAGGCTTACTGAATCAGATTCCTGAAGAAATTTTGCTTCCCATATTTTTTTGTCAAAACCAATGAAGCCTCCATGCAATTGAGATGTTCCCAGGTTAGCTGATACATTATAAGATTTTCCGTTAAGAACAAATTTTGCACTACCGATACGATTACATATTCGTCCTATTATTGCACCGAAATATGGATGCTCACCAAGATAGCCATCCAGCCTGTCGAAACCGAGTACGATATCTCCGGTGTTTCCATTCCTGTCTGGCACAAAAAGAGAAGTAATGATACCTCCGAAGTTAGTTATCCTTACTGTTATTCCTTTATCATTACTTAGTGTGTAAAGATCTATATTTTGTCCTGCGTTGGTTTTTCCGAAATATTGCCTGCCAATATTCATCTGTTATCTCAAAAATATATTTGTTGGATACAAATGTCGAATTAAATTTAGAATATCGTTTATATTAGCATTTTGTTTGCTGGAAATAATCCTTACTTATTCGTTTTAATCCTCTTCACATGAAAGATGATTCACCAAAAAAAGTATTGGTAGAAGTATGTGTGGATACTCTGGCTTCTGCTCTGTCTGCTCAGGGCGGAGCTGCGTCGCGTGTAGAATTGTGCAGTGCACTTTCAGAAGGTGGATTAACTCCTTCGGCGGGAATTATTGCAGAAGCAAGGCATCTTCTAAAAATTGACATTTTTGTGATGATCAGGCCACGGGCAGGCAACTTTGTTTATTCGCAAGAAGAATTTGCCGCAATGCTACAGGATATTAAAACAGCGCGACAACTTGGAGCTGACGGGATAGTTACCGGCATTTTAAATCCTGATGGATCATTGGATGAGGCTCGCATCGCCAGGTTAGTGATAGCAGCAAAACCTATGCCTGTCACATTTCACAGAGCATTCGACATTACTCCCGACCCATTTAAAGCGCTGGAGGGTATTATCGCAAGTGGTTGTAAACGTATTCTCACTTCAGGGCAGCAAATTACAGCTATTGAAGGAAAAGAAATTATCCACGAACTGATCCAACAAGCCAGTGGGCGAATCATCATCGTGCCTGGAAGTGGTGTAAATGAGCACAACGTGGGTTTGCTGATTTCATCTACCGGAGCAGTAGAAGTTCATCTATCAGGGCGAAAACCATTTAAACCTACAGTGAACAATACAAAAAGCGAGATTGAGAAAGTGTCATTTCATCCTCAGTATGAAACAGACCCAAATGTTATTCATTCTGTAATACAGGAAGCCAATTCTGCTCACATCGATAATAGTTAATGAGAACCGAACATGAAGCGCTGACAATAATCAACCTGACTTTTCATATCCATTATAGCCGGATTATATTTATTTTGCTTTCAATTTGGTTTCTGGGATAGAGTCCTTACATCTACAATAGATAAAACTTATATAAAACTGCAATATGAAAAAGCTTTTATTAAATTTTGTCGCCTTGCTGGTAATAACTTCAGCAAAAACGCAGAATAACTTTCCTTTGCCAACTGACAATCCATTCTGGACAGAAGTGCATGGAATGTTATGGTCATGCTACACCATCGGCATTCATGGCTATTGCGAGGGATATTATTGCCAGTG
Organism: uncultured Lentimicrobiaceae bacterium; assembly: GCA_964511085.1. GTDB lineage: Bacteria > Bacteroidota > Bacteroidia > Bacteroidales > DASVHX01 > DASVHX01. Next base: position 3,475 of record CAZEDO010000055.1, on the reverse strand, counting down.
TACTATGCCGGTTTACTACAAATCAGACACTACGATAAACAGTGTTAATTATAACAGATTATATACGCGTGGAGTTTGTTATGGTGTTTATGCCGGAGGACAACCACCGGATGGTTGCCCTTTTAGTTTTAATTTTCAAAATCCGGAAGTTTTATTCGCTACTATTCGCCAGGACACGTTGAATAAAATTGTTTACATATTGGATAATAATCTGGAATCAATATTATATGATTTTAAAAATATTAAAGTAGGTGAGGATTATCCTCAAACATTTAATAATATTCATCCTGACACATTGGTTGTAGTGGCTCAGGATTCCCTGTTACAAGGAAATATCTATGTCAAAAAGTGGAATTTGGGAATCAGAAATAACGGAACAATATCAGATTCAGGTTTTGTTAGCATTATCGAAGGAATTGGAAGTACATTCGGTATTGTAGCCAACCTTATGCCTCCCTTTGAAAATAGTGATCATTTAGTCTGCTTTTCCAAAAATAATGTTGTTTTATATCCTGACAGTGCTTATAATTGCGACAAAACAGTCAATATCTCAAATCTTATAACCAGCCCTGTATTTTCAGTTTATCCAAACCCTGCATCAAATACTCTGACAATAGTTACCGCAAATGCCTCCAAAGGAACTGGAATGCTTAGAATTTCTTCTGCAACCGGAGAAGAAATATTAAGAAAGGAAATCAAGGCAATTAATAATACAATTGATATTAGTATGCTGAAGTGTGGTGTATATATCGTTCAATATAGCAATGAGAGAATAATTGAGACAGTAAAATTTATAAAAGAATAATCCTAATCAGGTGTATCAGGTTCCTTTGTGCATATTAGAAAAGATTGTTTATCTGACCTGAACCTGTTGGTTTACCTGGCAGAAAAGTTCCAATAATCTGGAAATTCGGATTTCAACTAAATTCCTTTCGATAAAGGCGCTATTTCCATAGTTTTTCAGGATAAATTCCAGACCTGATGAGTTGGTTGATCTTTTGGATAACTATTGGTTTGTCTTCCTTATAGGTTACCCCGAACCATTGGTCAGCGCTTTTCAGCACTTTAACTCTAGCACTCCTGGATTTAATCAGATCATCAACAACAGAAGGGATATAGAATTCTGCCTTAGGCAAGTGATAATTTTGTTGAATGAAATCAGCAAACAGATTAGCCAGATTAGAAAAAAAAGCAGGCATAAAACCCCAAAAGTTCATTGATACTATTGAGTCACCTTCCAGGAAAACAAGTACATCATCCTTTTCGCGATAAGCAATACTTCCATGCGTAAACTCAATATTTGTACATTCAGAAACATTCTCCAGAAAACTGTTTTGATCAAGTTTGCAGACACCTCTTGATACAGCTCCGTTTTCTGACATCGTATTGCGGAGCAGGTAACCAACCATGGCATATTCGTTTTCATTCTGCTTATCAGCCGTTGATAAAAGGAATGAAGCCATTTTTTTATATGCGTCAGCACCGTAAAAATCGTCGGCATTAATCACAGCAAAAGGTTCATGAATGACTTCGGACGCCATAAGAATGGCATGGCCGGTTCCCCAAGGTTTTACCCTTAAGGCTGGGGCACTAATTCCTACAGGTATTTTATCAATTTCCTGAAAAACATATTCAACGGGTAATATATTTGCGAATTTTGAGAGGAAAATTTCCCGGAAATCAGCCTCAATATCACGGCGGATAACAAAAACAACTTTTCCAAATCCAGCTTTTACTGCATCATAAATTGAATAATCGATAATAGTTTCACCACAGGGACCAATAGGATCTATCTGTTTGAGTCCGCCATAGCGGCTTCCCATGCCTGCTGCAAGAACCAGTAATGTTGGTTTCATAGTTTTGTCATTTATGTTTTCTAATATTGCTTAAATTCTTTTTGATAATTAGTTAGCGTGCTGTTGGTGAATAATTCCCCTGATTCTATTGTCGTTTTTTCTGTTGACCAAAAGCCGAACAATCTAGTAATCTGTCAATATCTATTTTTTTCTCAACCTATATCCAAAAATAGCATAATAAAGAATAAACAAGTATATCGGAACCATAATCCACAATGCATTCTGGTAGCCGATAGCCATTGAAAGTTTGATGTAAGTAGGCGGAATTAGCGCACCCCCGGCAATGCCCATTATGAGCAGGGCGGAAGCTATTTTTGTAAATCGGCCGAGATCCTGCAGCACTAGTGGCCAAATGGCGGGCCACATCAACGCATTGGCCAGACCAAGTAGTGCGATGAAGAACACAGGATCAGGCAGCAAAGGAATTTGAACAATAGAACTGGAGTTCAGCCAGCCAAAAATTGTTGAAAAATACAAATTACTATTTGGATCACTATAGATAGCACCAATTGCAAAAATTGCCCCCAAGATAGCTGAAGCCCTTAATGCCATAGATTGACTGATAAATTTTGGAATTGTGATAATCCCAATTAAATACCCTATAACCATAAATGCCATGGTAAAACTTGTAAGCTTTGAGGCATAACTGAGGTTAAGATTTCGCCCGAATTGGCTGATACTGTCGCCGGCCATAACTTCAACTCCCACATAAGCGAATAAAGCGATTACTCCTAGAAGAAGATGTGGGATTTTAAGCGCAGCAGGAATCTGTTTGATGAAACTCCTGAGGCTTTCATCTTTATCATCTTCAACATCAATAGTATCTGGCAGTGGCGATAGTTTTATCAAAATGGCCAGGAGGATTAATGAAATTGCTATCACCAGGTAAGGGACTACAAGTCGTGATGCAAGTTCATTAAGGGAATTAGCTGTGGCAATTTCATCCAATAGATTTAAGTTTTCTCCCCTGAATTTTTCCATACCGTGCATAACGAGTGCTGTGAGGATCAGAGGGCTTATAAAGCCTGCCATTTTATTGCAGATACCCATTATTGAAATCCTCGCTGCGGCACTTTCGCGCGGGCCAATAATAGTAATATACGGGTTTGATGCTGTTTGCAAGAGTGCCAGACCTGTTCCCATGATAAAAAGGCCAGTGAGGAAAATGCCAAACATTCGGCTATAAGCTGCCGGAATAAATATTAATGCTCCTATACTCATCACCACCAGACCGAGGCTCATCCCGTTTTTATAGCCTGTTTTTTTTAATAGAAATGAAGACGGCAGCGCCATAACAAAGTAGGCAATGTAAAAAGCCAATGTAACCAGGCTGGCTTCAAAGGGGGTTAATTCACATGCTGTCTGTAGGAATGGAATGAGCGTGCCATTCAACCATGTTACAAAACCGAAAATAAAAAACAAAGCACCAATAATAGTAATGGATAGCATATTGCTGCCATGTTTAGAAGGAGTGGCCTGTGTCATAATCAAGAGATTTTAATCTTTCTTTGGGTTAAATTCCAACAGCCTGCCTGACGGCAGTCAGGCAGGCTGCGTTTTTTTCTTTATTTCTATTGAGAATACAGAATACAGGAGTCAGAATTTGTAAATTCTTATGG
>CAZEDO010000054.1:0-24480 GCA_964511085.1 uncultured Lentimicrobiaceae bacterium | reverse complement strand
TCAACAACCTCAGTAAACAATGGTGCGATTGCATCAGGTGCAAAGTCATATATAAAATCTATTATTATAACGGGAAAAGATCCTTATGCGCCTTCTACCCAGGCAAACGATATTGTTATTTCTTCTATTGATGCCACCCATCTTAATTTATCATGGACCAATGGGGGAGGAAATCATCGGATTTTAAAAATGAATACAATAAAGAGTTTTACTCTTCCTGTAGAGAATTATAATCCTACACCCGAAGCTGGTTATACAGGCGATGGTCCGGGAGAAGTTGTTGTGTATAACGGTACCGGCTCTGATGTCACAATTTCGGCTCCCTTAGCAACAAATACATATTGGTTCAGGGTATTTGAATACAGGGATAATGGCGGAGCGAAAATTATGTATAATACAGCGGAAGGATCGTCCGGCAATCCACAAATGTCAGCCCTGGAAACCGTTACTCTACCCACGGTGGATAATGGTAGTATTAAATTGTCCTCTGCAACATTAGGTGCTACTATTGGGGCAAAGGTCGGTACAATTTCAAAACGGGGTATTTATTGGAGTACATCCAGTGGGTTTACTTCTTCAAATTATGAAGGGGAGGCCTTTGATGAACTAGATGCAGATGGAGTAATCAGCTTCAATGTCACAGGTATTGCAAGAAGTTCAACAATTTATTTTAGGGGTTTTGCAACAAATGAAACCGGTACGGCTTTATCACCTGAAAGTTCTTTCTCCAACATCCCAATTTTTACCGGCACAGGTAATTGGTCAGATGCTGCCAGGTGGAATGTGAACCCTGATGTGCCAGGTGCAGGCAGCGGGCTTAACGGGGACGCAGCCGACAGCCCGATACTAAATGGAGCATGTACACTAACATCCGACCTCATCATTTGCAACAATCTTACGATTGGTTCAGGCAAAGCCTTTACTATTAATTCATCCAACTTAGTCTTTACTATTAATTCATCCAAAGCATTAACTGTTAACGGTATTCTTTCCAATAGTGCAGGAACAGGCGCCCTTGTGATAAAGTCAGGCGGTTCGGTTATTAATGGCACCGATGGTATTGAAGCCTCTGTAAAGTGCGATATAACAGGTAATAAATGGCATCTTATTTCTGCCCCTGTTGCCGGTGAAACTTCCAATATGTTTTTGCATAAATACCTGCAGGAACATTCAGAAGTTTCAAATCAATTTACTGACATTACTCCAACTACAGGATCACTTATCCCGATGAAAGGTTTCGCACTTTGGGGTGATGAATCGGGATTCGAAGCAAATTATGTCGGACCTCTGAATACCGGATTTTACACGACATCCCTTTACAGGACCTATGCCGGCTTTAATTCCGGATGGAATCTGGTGGGTAATCCATTTCCTTCTTCCATCGATTGGGACTGGGCTACTTCTCCCGGGTGGACGAAGGATAATCTGAATAATGCTATCTATATTGAAAATGCTGGCGGTTGGCCTGCCTATGTTAGCGGTGTAGGAAATAATGGAGGCTCACGCTATATTGCTCCAGGCCAGGGATTCTTTGTGAATGTGGCAGATGTGGGTTCCGGAGCCCTGTCAATGTACAATGATGTCAGGGTTCATAATGCAACTCCGTTCTTTAAAAACACAGTAAATGACCTCGTAAGGCTGCAGGTTTCAGGTAATGGTTTTATTGATGAAGCCGTTGTGAGATTCCTGCCTGAAGCCACAGCAGAATTTGATGGGAGTTATGATGCATACAAACTCTTTGGGGATGCCGATGGAGCAGCACAATTGTATTCGCTGGGAAGCACCCCATTGGCCATTAATACCCTGCCGGAAACAAGCACTGTTCCTGTTGGTATGAGGGTGAGTACGGAAGGCGTTTACACCATTGCAGCCACTGAAGTGAACGGATTCTCAGCTATCTCGCTTGAAGACACAAAAACAGGCACTTTTACCGATCTGCTGAAAGTGTCTTATTCCTTTAGTTATTTCCCAGGGGAGAATGAGCAACGGTTTGTGTTGCATTTCGGTTCACTGTCAATAAGCGAAACGGAGAATTCATTCGCCAATATCTTCAGCTATCAAAAAACAGCGTACATCAATCTGAAAGGTCAGGTTAAGGGTGATATTTACATATATAATATTTCAGGACACTTGGTAGCCTCTGTACTTTCAGCACATGGATCGAACAGGGTTGATCTTGATAATACCGGGAATTATATTGTGAAGGTGATTATGGATAATGCAACAGTAGTGAGGAAGGTTTTTGTGAAGTAGCGTGAAATGGGAAACGGGATAGGGGGCAAATGAAAAATGCAAAAATAAATGCAACTTAGTGTAGCGATCTCATGAACGAAGTGAATAAAACCCAAGTCCCTTTTCCCTTAGCACTTTGGCACTTTTTTAAAATTAACTAAAAAAACAACATATCATGAAACGTAAATTAAGAATAATACTAATCGCAATCCTCCTTGTTTCAACACCTATACTAATGATGGCACAAGTCCCGCCACACCCAAATGGTGGCAGCAATCCTGGTGGTTTAAATGAACCGGTTGGTGGAGGTGCGCCTATTGGAGGTGGCCTCTGTATATTATTAGCAATGGGAGTAGCTTATGGCGCAAGTAAATTCTACAAGGAGAGGAATTCCGATTCAATAAAGGAATAGCTAATAAAGAGCAGTCGCCAGCCTGTATCTGCTGGTCTTTAGCATCATTACCGCTAAGTTATTTCAATTCATGGCTATTGCCGGAAGGAGCATCTGTTGTTGGGATTCCACTGATAGATGTTTTTTTATAATTCAGGATGAACTAAAGTAGTTCTTTTAATTGCAGTAATACTGATCCCGCTGGCGCAATTCTGCGACTTGTACCAAAAAATATTTAATGTTTTCAACATTAGTCAATCGTTCCGTAATATTTTGTAAAATAATAATTATCAACATGTTGCATACACTTACATTACTATCCTGGAATACAGCAAACCAATCTATTGCGCCTTTGCATCCCCGCCAGCAGTAGTGCAGGTTTACCTCGGCGAGACCTGCGGGGTTGCGCTAAATAAAAAGTTACCGGAGTATTGTCGTAAAGAATGGCAAAATATTTGCATTTATGTAAAATACACTTATATTGATACTAATTTTACATTATAAAGTTCCTTTATATCATGAATTACAAACTCTACCGGCAATTTAATTTTATAAGCTAACCTATATTATTCGTAAAAATTTCTCGCAACTTAGCGAAGCGTTCTCGTGAGCGCAGCGAACTTAGCGCAGCGTTCTCTCGAACAAAGTGAGTAATAAAGCCGTAAAGTCGCTAACTACAAGTAATTGATTAAAAATATTTGATAAATTAAAAAGTATTTACAGAATGCATTCCAAATATTAAACTGTTCCAATTCAAAACTTTGCGTCTTTGCGTCTTTGCGAGATGAATTATTCAGGCTAACAATGAAAAAACCATAATTTATGGTTTTTATGGAGTTTCAACCAATCAACCTCTCAGGGATAAACCATAAAATAGGTAATTTATGGATCATCATACTACTTAACTTGGCAAAACTTAACCATAAAAAAAGTATTTATGGTTTACTAGCTTAACAAAATCGAATACTATGAAATCAGATAGCAGAAATAGTCAGGGGCGCTTTGTCAGCGGTCATAAAGGCGCCAAACCTAAAGGAGAATCCAATAAGAGTACCCGCGAGTACCTGGCTCGTCTCGAAATAGTTAACAGTTTACGCGAGTCCAACCTCGAAGACAACATCATTAGCCTCAGCAAAAAGGAACAAGTCAAGCTTTGGCTCGAAATTCAAAAGTTTATGCATATAAAAATGTCAAAATTTACCGAACCCGAACCCGAAAAAGAACAAACTAACAAGATTACATTCGAGCTTGTAGGCGGGGATATGTCAGATTATGAAGTACAACCAGAACCTCCAACACCATCCACCGAAGAGTTAATGGTCACATTTTAACTCTCATCACCCCATCAACCTTTTAACTGACACCCAGAGCGAAGTCGAAGGGCATCACCCCTTCAACCTATCAACTAATCAACCTTTTAACTGTCCCCCAGAGCGAAGTCGAAGGGCGTCACCCCTTCAACCTATCAACCCATCAACCCATCAACCGCCTATTGCCTAATGCCACCATCCTGGCTACTTATATGCCGTTATATTTACTACATTATGTAGCGCTTCTGACTACAATCTATTTCTAATTCCCTTTACATCCACTACATCTCTTTGGCTACAAGCCTTCCGGCTATGCCATAGTACCTTTACCTCGATAATTTACAATGCTTGATGTCTGTCTTTAATGATAAATATAATAGTAAAAAAGACATGTTAATATTTTGTATTTCAGGCTATAATATCAATGTAATACATTATCAATTAAGAGTTGAATACAAGGTAAAAATCTATCATAGTAGTCTTGAGTAATCTAAATATTTAGCATCATCCTTATGAATCACATTATGAATTTATCTGAAAAAATTGAAAAATCACCCATAGGAGCTTTACATAAAGCTTTCAAATTGGAAAACAAACTGGTAGCTGAGAATCCCGGAATTCTAGCTATGGAAGATGCCTGTCAAACCATAATGCAGCCTCTGACAAATCTTGTTACGCTACAAAAGGTATCTTATGATTTTAGTGGCAAAACAGTACTTGCTGTCGATGATGTATCATTTAATCTTTGCCTGATAGATATTTTTTTTAAAAATACAGGAGCTCAAATGCTTTTTGCCATAAATGGAAAAGAAGCCGTTGATACCATAATATCAAACCCACAAGTTGATATTGTTCTCATGGATGTTCAGATGCCTGTAATGAACGGTCTTGATGCCACCCGCGAAATAAAGAAAATTAAGCCGGGTTTGCCGGTAATAGCTATAACAGCATTTGTTCATACAGAGGACAGGCAACGGTGCTTTGATGCTGGTTGTGTGGATTTTCTGCCCAAACCCTGCAGACGCGAAGATCTCTTGATGACGGTCAATAATTTCTTCCAACCATTTTTACCTCTTTAAACTCTATAAAAACTCACAATGCTTAACCTTAATAACTCATTTGACTCTTTTTGCCTCTTTTAACTCGTTTAACTCGTGCTACTTTATGAAAACTCGTACATTAAATTTAATCATCTTATTGACAGCCAGTAGTAACATCTTTTCTCAGCAAGCTCCTTCGCTGGCACCACTCAACCCTGATTTTGTCAATTTTACTGAAAAGCTTGAAAACGGAGAAATCCCGATGCCCTTCATCGATTCTTTTGGTACTGGAGGCATGCCACCTCCTGGCCTGATTAGTTTTGATGACTATTTAAAAAATAAAAGTCTTAAATCAACAACTTTTGCTCCTGTTTACGATATGAGGACTACTAGTTTGCTCACACCTGTAAGAGGACAAACGAACAACGGATGCTGGGCTTTTGCAACAATGTCCTCTGTGGAATCGAAGTGGCTGGGTTTAGGTCTTGGCGTCTGGGACTTATCCGAAAACAACTTGAAATTTTGTCATGGATTTGACCCAGCCAGAAGTTATTATGGTAATCACTGGATGTCTACAGCCTATTTTGCAAGGCGCTCAGGGGCACTCACTGAAGCAGATGATCCTAATGTTGGAGGAAGTTCTGTTCCAGGCCAATGCCCTATTGGAAAAACACCTGTTGCTTATATTACTGAAGCCCGTTACCTGCCTCATGACAATAATACCATTAAGCAATCTATTCTTGATCAGGGCGCAATTTTTACAATGTTATACTACATCAGCAGTTACTACAATGCCACAAACTATACTTATTATTACAATGGTGCAACGCAGGTAAATCATTGTGTCTCCATTGTGGGATGGGACGACACAAAAGTAACAGCAGGTGGAACTGGCGCATGGATTTGCAAGAACAGCTATGGAGTTGGATGGGGTCAGGCAGGCTTTTTCTATGTTTCGTATAACGACAAAGGTATTCTCAATTATAATGCTTATTGGCCTACGCGTGTTGATAATGTGCCCAATTCAAAGATTTACGGATATGATGATCTTGGTAATTTTCAATCAGTTGGTTATGGCATTCCTGTGGGTTATACTCTGGTTAAGTTTGTTGCTACCGGAAAGCAGTTGTTAAGCAAAGTGGGCACTTATGCAATAGCTGCTAATGCAACTTTGGAGATTGATGTTTTCGACAACTTTAATACTGTTACGAAGGTCTTGTCTGGACTGTTGTCCCATCAGGTAAGCCTGTCATGTGCTATGCCTGGATATTATACTATCGATCTTCCTGTACCATTGACTATTGAGCAGGGCAATGATTTTTATATTCGTGTCCGTTACCAGACTCCAGCTAATAATAATCCAATTCCGATTGAACGCGTTATTTCTGGCTACTCAGTTCCATTCATCGAATCCAATGTTTCCTGGGTGAGTGATGTGGGCACCGATGGTTCATGGTTTTTAATCGGTAATTCAACAAGCTATTATAAATGGGATCCTTGTATAAAAGTCTATGCTGAACCATTAAGATTATGGAACGGAAGTGTTTCCGGAGACTGGAATAATGCTGCAAACTGGTCGCCCGAAGTTGTTCCGGAAGCTGGTGTAAATACAATTATTCACCATGTGGCAAATAATCCTTTTATTAATCAAGCCTTGGAGTCGCCAGCGCTGTGCAATAATCTTACGATTGACGAAGGTTGTACATTAACAATTAATTCTGGCAAGGCACTCACGGTAACTGGCGCACTTAACAATAATGCTGGAAACACCGGGCTTGTAGTTCAATCAGGAGCTTCCCTTATCACCCAGGGAGTTGTAAATGGATCAGCTACTGTTAACCGGGCAATAAATGGCGGAGAATGGCATCTGATATCTCCTCCAATCTCTAATGCTGTTTCCAGTATGTTTATAGGGAAATATCTTCAAAAATATACAGAAGCCTCTGATTCATACCTGGATATTATTTCAGAGACGACTCAACTATCAGTTTCGGCTGGGTATGCCGTATTTAATGCACTACCCTTTATTGCAACATATGCAGGGATATTAAATACCGGTCTAATTGGTGAAATTGATAATTTGAAGCATATAGGAACAGGTTGGAATCTGGTGGGAAATCCTTATCCATCTTATATTGATTGGAATGCCTCTGGCTGGATAAAAACTAATGTGACCAATGCCATTTATCTTCCGGTAAATTCATCTAGCTGGGCATCTTATGTTGGAGGAGTCGGAACAAATGGCGGGTCGCAGTACATTGCACCGGGGCAGGGATTTTTTGTGCATGTGGCAGGTAATGGTAATGGATCATTAGTTATGAACAACAATATCAGAGTTCACAAAAATGCTCCGTTTTTTAAAAATTCGACAGATAAACTGGCAAGGCTCATAGTTTCAGGGAATGGATATACCGATGAGGCCGTGGTGAGATTTATGCCCGAAGCCACTATAGGGTTCGATGACAATTATGATGCACAAAAACTCTTTGGAGATGTTGCAGCAGCAGCGCAATTATATACCGATGGAAGCTTGCCTTTGTCTATTAATTCCCTGCCGGAAACCAATTCCGTTAACGTCGGTATCAGGGCCAATATCAGCAGTGATTTTACTATTGCCGTTACCGAAGCAAATGGCCTGGGCGATCTGATTCTGGAAGACACCAAAACAGGTACACTCACAGATTTGAAAAGTAATTCTTATTCGTTCACTTTTATTCCCGGCGAAAATGAGCAACGGTTTATACTGCATTTCGGTCCTCTCGCTGCTGATGAAATTAAGAGCGTATCTGCAAATATCTATAGCTATGAAAAAACTGTGTTTGTCGATTTGAATAAGTACATAAAGGGAGATGTTTTTATTTACAACATATCTGGCCAGCTTGTTGCAAAAGTCCTTTCTGCACAGGGATCGAACATGATTAACCTTCAGAATACCGGTAATTATATTGTAAAAGTAATTTTGGATAATTCAATGTTGGTTAAAAAAGTGTGTATTCAGTAATAATAGCTCTTCATTTCTTCTCTCAACTTTATTCAGGATGACATTACAAATGTTAAAAAAATAAAAATAAACAATGTAAAATTAAAGTGTGAACCTTGAAGCCGGTATCTGGCACTTTGTACCCAAACCAGGAACACTGAACTTAGCACTATTATTTAAACAGAAACATAAAACAAGAAAATATGAAAAGGAATTTCAAAATAGTATTGATAGCAGCTTTACTTGTAACTGCTCCTTTGCTTATGTTAGCTCAGACACCGCCACATCCAAACGGCGGCAATATTCCTGGCTCAGAAAATGGTCCTGTTGGTGGTGGAGCTCCCATTGGAAGCGGTGTTATCATATTATTAGTCCTTGGGGGTTCTTATGGAGTATTCAAGCTTTATAAAAATCGAGACACAGTTTCAACTATTAGCTAGTTTTCAGGTAATAGTCAAAAAAAATTTGTTTGCGAATTCCACGGGCAGTTTGTTTTCACATATTTATACCGATTGATCTGGCATGCATTTTTCATGCTTATTGATGGAGGTTAGTATAGTCGAAATAGTTCGAAGTATTTCGCAACTCCGAAGGCTCACTGAAAGTAAATTCAGGTACCCGAAATATAGCCTGCAGTTAAAACTTCATCTTTTTTAATGTTAAGTCTAATACTTTAACTTCCTGTAGTTGTTTTAGCTACATTGTTATATGTCTTTCAGCTACAATATTTGTCCTTCTTCAGCTACATGTAAAGCGTTACTTCGACTATAGCCATCCCGGTAATTTCCAGCTATTTTTACTGATATTCATTTTGGAATATAAAATTCGTTAACAAACCCTGAAAGGATGAATAGTGAACAGTTTAACGGGCAGGGACAAGAGTCAAATGTTCTTTGATTAAGCTTAGTGTTACAAAAATATGGAAAAGGGACAGGACTTACGTATGCAATATTCTAACAGTTTGAATTGGTAAATTATAATTTCAAACGTATAAACTTTACAACATTTCAACTTGTCACATATAAACATTCCAACTCTATTAAATCAGCTATTATAAATATTATGAATATGAAAAATAAATTTAAGATGCTACTCATTGCAGCCTGTTTAATTACAGCACCTTCATTTATATTGGCACAAACCCCTCCTCACCCAAACAATGGAAATGCACCGAATACTGGCGGTACCGGTAATGGCCCTGTTGGCGGTGGAGCGGCCATAGGAAGTGGCCTTTCTATATTGTTAGCTATGAGTGCAGCTTATGGTTTTCGTAAATTTTATCAGAAGAGATGTGAAACATCAATTACTGAATAATCATGGCAAAGTAGTAGTTGACTCCTGGAATAAACCACCAATTCAGGTGAATTAACTATCAGCCAGATTCAAATACATGTATCCATTATTATAACTAATAATATTTAACTCTCACTAATTGTCCAGAACAATGAAGAATTTCCGAAAGAACACCATGATTCTATCTGTTTCTTTGATTCTACTTGCAAGCAATTTTCTGGATGCACAAACAACCATTACCTATTCGGAAAATTTCACGTACGGGACAATCTACACTTCATCCGACCGGCAATGGATCAACTGGAGCAGTTTTATTGACCAATTATCTCCACGTATTTATGCTTCCGTTACAATAAAAGGAAGCAATGAAGTTGTGGGTGTTTCTGTCACAGATGCTACTATAGCTACAGCTATAGCTAACGCATTATATACCAATGTTTCTGGAAGTTGGACAACAGGGGGGCGTGTGTGGAACGTTGGCGTTTGCGCATCAGGAATTGAGATAAGTGCTTCAACAACTGGACTATGTACCTGCGAATCAGCTTATACTGTAAGGCCCCAAATTGGAAATAGTAGCTGGGGTGGAGTAAACGGTCCTAGCTGTACCGGAGGGAGTCAAACAATGACTGTCGTTTTTGTATCGGGAAGTGCTGTGACACAAACATTCAACTATACAGGATCAGTTCAGTATTTTACTATTCCAACTGGTGTTACTTCCGTTTCAATTGAAACATGGGGCGCACAAGGTGCAAGTACTGCCTATTCCGGAGGTCTGGGGGGCTATGCCAAAGGCAATTTGGCAGTAACTCCGGGGGAAGTCATTAATCTGTACGTTGGAGGAAAAGGTGGTGTTTATTCAATTGGTGATCAGGGTACGTGGACATCCGGTGGTTGGAATGGCGGAGGATTAGGGTATCATAGTGGTAGGGGCGGTGGCGGTGCCAGTGATATAAGAAAAGGAGGAACGACTCTTACAAACAGGGTGATTGTTGCAGCCGGAGGAGGAGGAGCTGCAAATGCTTCTCAGTGCATTGGTGGTGCTGGTGGAGGTAATATTGGAAGCTACGGATTACGATTCAATGCAAGTGACCCTGGCTTTTGCGGACAGGGAGGAACACAGAGTGCAGGTGGTGCAGCATGTACTAATTATGGATCTGCCGGCGCAGGGGGCTTAGGGCAGGGTGGCAATGGTGGTACTTCAGCAAACAATGATGGTTCAGGAGGAGGTGGCGGGTATTATGGCGGTGGCGGAGGCGATCAGGGAGGTGCAGGAGGCGGTAGTTCATGCACTGGTGGCGTATCTTTCGCATCAACAACTTCCGGATTAAGATCTGGTGATGGACAAATAAATATCACTTACCAATCTTTTACGAATGATCAGACTTTTATCTATACTGGCTTTTCCCAAACATGGGTAGTGCCACCTGGTGTTACTTCGTTGGATGTGGAGGCATGGGGTGCTCAGGGAGGCTCAGATTATGCTGCTGCTGCCGGAGGCTTAGGCGCACGAATGAAAGGAACATTTTCAGTTACTCCAGGTGAAACAATCGGTATCGCCGTAGGTGGACATGGAACAAATTACGGTGGAAACATTTCTGGAGGTGGAGGTGGAGGTGGATCATATATTTGGCATGCTGATAACACAACAGAGCTTATGCTTGCTGCAGGAGGAGGAGGTGGTGGTTGGTCTACAGGAGTTGGTATTGGATTGATAGGGACAGCAGGTGGTTCTCCTTCCTCAGGCGGAGCAGGTGGCTCAGGTGGTTCAGGAGGGTATGCATCCATAGTAAATGGTAATGGTGGTAGTGGAGGTGCCGGATGGAACAGCAATGGCGGATCTGTTGGCAATGGCTATAGCTATGGCGGACAAACAAAACCTGGTTTTGCAGGAGGTGAGGGCCATGCTATTTATGGTGGAAATGGCGGTTTTGGAGGCGGCGGTGGAACTACTTACGGTGGTGGCGGTGGAGGGGGATACTCCGGTGGAGGTGGAGGATCCAATGGCGTCAGCGGTGGAGGTGGAGGCGGTTCTTACAATATTGGAACCAATCAGTCAAATTCTGCCGGTGTGAGGTTAGCGAACGGTCTTGTTGTAATAACATATACACTATCAACTACTACTGCACCAAACAGTCCGGTTATCATTGCTGGTACATCAAGTGTAAATTTAACCGCTACGGTTGCTCCTAATCCTGGCGGTGGTTCCGTTGAGTTTTTTGTTAACGGAAGTTCAGTTGGTTCAACAAGTGTAGTTGCAGGTACGGGAATTGCAACTCTCGCGTATAATACTTCTTCTCTTGGAGTAGGAAGTTATATAATCAGGGCAGATTTTGGCGGCTACAATGGCAACCCTCCTAGCAGCAGCAACCCCTCGTCAAACGGGACGCTTACTATTACCAACCCTGGATATAATTGGGAGGGTACTGTGTCAACCAATTGGAGCACACCAGGCAATTGGAGTACGAATTTGGTTCCCTCAACAGGTAATAATGTCTATATCCCATCTGGAAAACCCCGATGGCCGCATATCACGACAAACCCTTCTTCTCCTTCTGTTTGCAATACACTCTCCATAGCTTCAGGAGCAATTCTAACGATAGATGCCGGCAAAGCACTCACTGTAAACAGTTCTATAAGCAATACTGCTGGCTCCAGCGGACTTATTATTGAGAGCGGAGGTTCAATCATCAACAGTACTGCTGGAATAAACGCTACAGTAAAATTCAATATCCCAGGTAACCAGTGGCATTTGATTTCGGCTCCGGTTTCGGGTGCTGTTTCAGGATTTTTCACAGGAAAATACTTACAGAAACATACAGAATCTAGTAATATTTATACAGATATCATTCCTATTGATTTGCCGCTTACGCCTATGAAAGGTTTTGCACTTTGGGGTGATGCATCTGGCTTCACAGCTAATTATTCAGGATTACTGAATGCCGGGGCAAAAAGTTTCAGCACCACAAAATCCGGTCAGGGATGGAATCTTGTGGGTAATCCATACCCCTCTTCAATCGACTGGGATGCTTCGTTAGGATGGACAAAAACGAATGTGAACAATGCTACTTATATCCATGTAAATTCATCTTCCTGGGCAACTTATATAAATGGTTCAGGTGTTAATGGAGGGACAAGGTACATCGCACCCGGCCAAGGTTTCTTTGTTTCAGCTGCAGCTGCAGGAAATTTAGCTATGAGCGACGCTGTTCGCGTACAGAATGCAACAACGTTTTTCAAAAATTCCTCAGAAGTTGTTAATAATTTAATCCGCCTGGAAGTGTCCGGCAACATATATAAGGATGAAGCAATAGTAAGATTTTCACCGGAAGCTTCATCAGAATTTGATGGCGATTACGATGCATACAAGCTTTATGGTGATGTTGATGAAGCACCGCAAATATACACACTGGGCAGCGATGAACTTGCAATTAACAGCTTGCCTGAGCCTCAAACAGTGCCTGTCGGAATCCATGCGGGTGTGGATGGATTATATTCTATAGCTGCAACAGAGATTAATAACTTTTCCGAAGTATCTCTCGAAGATACAAAAACCGGCATTTTCACCGACCTGATAAAAAATTCATACTCATTCAGCTATAATACAGAAGAAAATGAACAACGTTTTTTGCTGCATTTTGGCGCATTATTGATAAACGAAACGCAAAATTCATTTGCCAGTATTTTTAGTTATGAGAAGACAGTTTTAATTGATTTGAGAACAGATGTGCAGGCTGAAGTGTATATCTACAATATATCTGGCCAACTTGTTGCAAATGTATTATCAGCGCATGGAATAGAAAAGATAAATCTGGCAATTAGTGGTAATTATATTGTTAAGGTTATTACGAATAATTGGACAGTGGTAAAGAAAGTGTGGATAAGGTAAAAGGGGAGGAGACAATAAAAAGGGATATGTAAATAAAATGGGGGTTAATAAATGGGAAGGCCATAAATCATTTAACCTCATTGACAAACAAGCTAATTATCAATTTCTGATATCTTGAATTTTGCACTTTATTAATACCAGTTAAAACAAAAAGTAGATGAAAAAGAATTTCAGACTTATTCTCATAGTGGCATTATTAATTACTTTGCCTGTACTCGTTATGGCAAAGGACTCAGCACAAATTAGCAATAGAATCAATGCTCCGGTAAATGCCCCGGTTGGTAGTAGAATGCCTTTAGGAGGCAGCATCATAATATTGCTGGCAATGGCTGCTTCTTATGGAGCTAGTGTGCTGTATGAGAAGCGCAGTGCTGATTCAGATATAGAATAGCAAAAAGGTCCAGACAAGTAGCGGGCTTATTTATAAAGTATATGAGACAAAAATCCCCATTACTTCGGTAACAGGGATTTCTTATTCTTAAATTCCAAACTTCTCAATTCCGTGTAACTGGTATAGATTACCGTAACCCCATCGCCTCTATAATTTCTTCAACTTGAGTTTCCATTAAGGCTTCGGTTTCACTATATTTAGATATGCTTTCGAGCTTTCCCTTTACACCAAAATAGAACTTGATCTTTGGTTCTGTGCCTGATGGTCTAACTGTAATTTTGCTACCACCAGCCAGAAAGAATTGTAACACATCGGATTTGGGTTGTAGTATCGGCGTTTTTACTTTGCTTACCATGTTGAAACAGATTTGCAGCTGGTAGTCGCGGATTTCAACAACCTGCAGGCCGTTAATTTCAGTGGGTGGTTGCTCGCGGTAGTTCATCATCATTTGCACTATTTCCTCGGCACCCGATTTTCCCTTTTTAGTGATTGAAATAAGTTTTTCGACATAGAATCCATAATGGACGTAAATGCCGATGAGGATTTCGTAAAGTGTTTTCTCTTGATCTGCCGCCCATGCGGAAGCTTCTGCAAACATGCAGCATGAAATAACAGCGTCCTTGTCGCGCACAAAATCGCCCACGAGATAACCATAACTTTCCTCACCACCACCTATGAATTTCTTCCGGCCTTCCAGTTTTCGAATTATCTCGGCTATGAATTTAAAGCCGGTAAGCACATCAAAAGTTTCTACGCCAAAATCAGTTCCCATATCTTTTAATAATTCGGACGTGACAATGGTTTTAACGATAAACTCTTTACCGGTAATTTTTCCTTTGTATTTCCACTGGTTAAGTAAGTAAAAGATAAGAAGGCTGGCGGCCTGGTTGCCGTTGAGCAGGATATAGTTGCCCTGGTTGTCCTTTAGTCCAACTCCAACACGGTCGGCATCAGGGTCGGTGGCCAGAATAAGATCGGCATTAATTTCCTTTGCTTTTGCAAGGGCCAGGGACATGGCAGCTTTCTCTTCAGGGTTTGGGGAAACAACAGTAGGGAAGTTTCCATCAGGTGTGGCCTGTTCGGAAACCACATGCACATTCTCAAAACCAAATGCTTTAAGACAACGTGGAACCAGCATTATTCCAGAGCCATGGATAGGTGTATATACTATCTTTAATTTACTATGTTTTTTAATAGATTCAGGAGTGAGTGAAAGGGCCTGTAGCCGTTTTTCATATGCGGCATCAATGTCCTCGCCAATACTGGTGATTTTCCCTGATGGGCTCGTGAACATTACATCTTCAATACTGATTTTCTGCGCTTCAGCAACTACATTGGTGTCATGAGGAGCAACCAGTTGCCCCCCATCATTCCAGTAAACTTTGTAGCCATTATATTCTTTCGGGTTGTGCGAAGCAGTTATCACGATTCCACTATGGCATTTGAGCTCGCGAACAGCAAATGAAAGTTCCGGAGTAGGGCGCAGGCTATCAAAAAGAAAAACTTCACATCCATTTGCAGCCAGAACTTCGGCGCTTATTTGTGCAAAATATTTGCTGTTATTTCGGGAATCATATGCTATAGCAACACGCACAGGCAATTGGTCGCTGAACGATTTTCTGAGGTAATTAGCAAGACCCTGTGTAGCCATACCAACTGTGTATTTATTCATACGGTTTGTTCCAACGCCCATGATACCACGGAGGCCACCGGTGCCAAATTCGAGGTCGCGGTAGAAGGATTCAGTTATTTCATTGGGATCGTTTTCTATCAGATATTTAACACGGGCGCGGGTGTCGGTGTCAAATACATCGCTCATCCATTTGTTAGCGCGGTCAAGTATTTCGATGTCAATGTTTTGTGTAGCCATTCTATTTATTTTTAACGGTTATTAATTCAGTATTCAAAAGTAACTAAGAATTGTTCACTTAAATGAATTCCTTCAAAATCAATAGTAGAGTGATTCAAGCGAAGTTAAAGGCGCCTTTAAATAATATTGAAGTATCAAATGTAAAAAAAATCAGGTATAATACCCATCAAATGAAATGAGATTATTGGTTTCTATTTTAGCTATCTGTTCTTTGGGGCATGAAAAAAGCTATGAATACCTCAACTTTTTTATGAACAGATTAATAGGTAAGAAAGTAAGAGTGCGAAATATTTTGGTTCATGAAAACCCAGCTAACCGAAAAATAAACAGTTATACTGCGGCTACATGGGTTTACTTTCAGTGAGCACTTTGGGTTGTGAAATACTTCGACTAAACTATAAAATTGCAAACCCAACCGCTCAGTATGAATCAGAAAATTACTGAGCAGAATTTTAAACTGCAAGCATATTCGAAACAAGCGCTATCATATCCAATCTGGATTTTACCAACGAATAATAAATTTTATTTCCTTTCCGCTCCCGTTTAAGATATCCCGCCTTATGCAATAATGTTAAGTGCTTTGTCGTCACTGGTTGTTGAATATTTACCATTCCAGTCATCTGGGTCACGTTCATTTTACCATAGGTTTTAAGGAGCCGTATCATTTCGAGACGACAGGGAGAAGTCAGGCATTGAATAACTGATAGGCTTGTCTTAACTTTTCTCGAATCAATTAGCTTTTCCATTGGCTATTGTTTTTATATTAATATCTGCTTTAGGTGTTTTTCAACTGGCAGTACTTTTGAAACTGGCAGTAAAGCAACCCCGGATGATCACAAAAATGACATTACTGTTTATTAAGTTGCTCTCTGACTTTGGAAACTAAAAGTCCTTTACTGAAAGGTTTGCTGATAAAATCAGTGCAACCACATTCCATTGCTTTATTCTTATCGGTATCAGTCGCATATGCCGTTTGGGCAATGATCGGCAAATCAGGCATAAATTTCCGTATTTGTTTTGTAGCTTCATATCCATCCATTACAGGCATTTTAATATCCATTAAAACGATATCCACATGTTTTGATTTGCATGTTTCAATGGCTTCAACCCCGGTCATAGCCCTAATAATATTAATATTTAAGTTTATCAGCAATGCCTCCATCAGTATGAAATTATCATTTTCATCTTCCGCAACCAGAATTGTTTTAAGTTCAGTAGTTTTATTTTTTGCTTGCCAGACAGGTTGATTCAGTTTTGCATGATTTTTTTTTGCCCTTTTATAAGGAATTGTGAAATAGAATGTAGAACCTTTATCCAATTTGGAGATGAACCACATTTTACCACCGAGCAATTCAACATATGCTTTTGAAATTGACAAACCCAAACCCGGCCCACCATATTGGCGCGCAATTGTACTTTCTACCTGGCGAAAGCGTTTAAATATTTCTTCGCCCATTTCGGGCTGAATACCGACGCCGGAATCTTCAACAAAAAATTCAATTTCGTTGGCTTTTATGAGATATCCAAAATTAATATGCCCTTGTTTCGTAAACTTAAGAGCATTGTTGAGAAGATTAGACAGAATCTGAACAAGTTTTGTTTCATCAGTCATAATCCATTCTTCGTGAAGTATGTTAGGTATGAGGTTAAGAATAATGTTTTGCTTTTTAGCATTTACAATGAATTGTTCATGTGAGCGTTTGAGCACTGAATTCAGATTTATTTCAGTCTCAATACATTTTTCCTGTCCCGCCTCAATAGAGGCGATACTTATAATAGCGGAAATTATTGAAAGCAAATTATTACTATTATGAATGATTATCTCGGTAAACTTTTTACGCATGTCGGCCTCCAATTCAGGTTCATTTAGAAATTCGGAAAAACCCACTATTGCGTTCAAAGGCGTTCTGATTTCGTGAGATATATTGTGCAAAAACGCTGTTTTAAGACGATCACTTTCCTCAGCTTTTTCTTTAGCTGCAATCAGATCCCATGTTAACTTCTTTTGTTCAGTAATGTCCTGATTGATTACCTGAAAATGCTTTATCCCGTTCCATAGAACTTCTTTACTCGAAACTTTTACGTGTTTGATTTCTCCGCTATTATTAACAATGCTTATCTCATATTCAAATATATCTTGCCCGTTATTTCTGCTTTTTTTTCTTTCGAGATGCTGTGTATAGCTTTCCGGTGTGTAAAGATTTTTTATATCTGCACCTGAATATTCTTCCAGACTATTGAATCCACAAATGTCCAGAAAGGATTTATTGGCATAAATAGTTTTTCCTTTAACTGAAACAATCCTTATTCCTAAAGGAGATTCGGAAATGGAACGATGGTAATTTTCTTCCAATTGCCGCAATGCTTGTTCTGCCTCCCACCGGGCTTTATGATCCTGTGATTCTTTATTTGCCCGGTTAACCGCAGGTACCAGGCGTTCCATTTTATTTTTCAGAACATAATCGGTTGCACCATTAACTAACGAATCAATGGCTGCGTCTTCGCCCATTGTCCCACTAACAAATATGAAAGAGATATGTGGAAAATTGTTTTTAGCAAAAATCAAAGCATCGGTACCACTATATCCGGGGAGATTGTAATCTGACAAAATAATGTCAATATTTTGATTGTTAAGATGAAATATGTAATCTTTTTCGCCATCAGCAACAAAGTAATCAAATTTGACATTTCCTCTTTTCAGAACCGACTGCACCAATTGAACATCTGTTATGTTGTCTTCGAGATGCAAAATTTTAATTGTTGTTTCCATTTTCTTCTGTTTTTTAATTACGCGGTTAATATTTAATTTTCATGAAACACATCATAGGCCAGTGATCCTGGAGTTGTATTCATCTTTGTTTCATTTTTCGGTTATATTGAAGTAAATCCGAGAAACTTGTTCCATAGCTCCACAGGCTATATTTTTATATCATCAGGTACTACCGAAGGTAAAATGATGCAACCAAAGCATAGTCCAATAGGGCTAATGTATAAAGGTGAAATTAGAACAGATTCCAGATCAAGCAGATGTTTATCAACTTTGTGGATATAAAGGTATAGCCGAAAACGGGAAATGCTTGTAAAGCAAAGAGTTAAATTGATGTCATAATTAGAATGACACAACTGTAGTTAAAAGAACTACAAGCTTGCATTTTTTCGTATCATATTAATAAATAATGAGCGATAAAATGCCATCCGGATGTTGCAATGTCCTGAAAAAGCAATTCCGGCAACATGGCCTTAGCCAGTGCCGGAATGCTCAACACCCCCGATCATAATGTGTTTTAAGTTTCTGGTGACTTGTAATTGGTGGATTAGCTAATGGTTTTAGTTTTCATTAATTAGATGCAGGATTATCAACTTCCTTTATCAGTTCAAAGAAACTCTTGTCAAATAACCGTATGTCCATGTTATCACCAGCCTTGTATTTATCCAATGATTCTTCAGCTGGCGCCTCCTTTTGTTCAATAATACCGGTTATCTTCACTTCTGTGCGTCTGTTTGCCTGGTGTTCCTCCGGGGTACATTTAACACCATCGGCACATTCATTTACAAGTTTGTATTCGCCGTAACCTTTTGCAGTGATACGGTCCTGTGCAATTCCATGCGAAACAATATAGTTAACAGCAGATTCGGCACGGTGCTCCGACAAACGTTCATTATATCTGAAACTACCGCGGCTGTCGGTATGCGAACCAAGTTCAATTGTTATCGGTGAATTTTCATTCATAAAGGCAACCACTTTGTCGAGTTCAAGAGAAGCATCAGCACGGATATTCCATTTGTCGAAATCGTAATAGATGTTTTCGAGCCTGAATATCTGGTTCACTTTGAATTTACTGAGGAGTAAGTCGCGTGGTGCAGCCATCTCTTTGACAGATTGATTACCTGTGATAGTGCTGCTGAACAAATCAGGGGCAAAGCCATTCGACATACTTTTTACAGTGAGATTGTCACCTTTTCTGGCATAAACCGAATAATGTCCAAATGCATCAGTTTTAATTATTTTAACTTTATGCGTACGCGAATTCCATACAAATACGGTAGCATTTGCCATCGGTAATAAAGTTGCTTTATCCTTTACAAATCCAGCAAACAGAACAGAATCCTCAACTTTACGGAGTGTATAAAGGTCATCATAGCCTTTGCCACCTATGCGGTTGGAGCTGAATATACCGGCATTTTCATCAGGACTGAATATTATACCAAAGTCATCAGCTGGTGAATTCAGCGGAGCAAGCAGGTTCTCCGGTTTTGACCAGGTGCCTCTTCTATTTGAGGAACGGAATATATCGAGGCTTCCCAGGCCAGGGAGACCATCGGATGAGAAATACAGGATACTATCATTATGGAGATCGGGAAACATTTCGTTGCCGGTAGTGTTAAGGCTGCTGCCAAGGTTCTTTGGTTTACTCCAGCCATCTGTGGTGCGTTTGCTAATATAAAGGTCAGTTCCGCCTTGCCCGCCAGGCATATCAGATACAAAATAAAGCGTATTACCATCGCCCAAGAGTGCAGGATGGCCAATGGAATAATCTTCGCTATTGTAGGGGAATGGAACAATGTCGCCCCAGTTACTTCCGTTTAATACGGATGAATACATTTTAAGGCGATTGGTATAGAACCTTGTTGAATCAATGTCTCCTTTCTTTTTTTCGGAGCGCGTAAAGAAAATGAGGGAAAAGTCTTTGTTAAAAGCAGCCGGTCCATCGTGAAATGGCTCGTTAACATTGCCTGAGAAAAGTTTAGGATCAGTAAATGCGTAAGTTGTATCTGCCTGCAGCCTGGTATCAGCAAAAAACATGTTCAGATAATCAGCACCTGTCCATCCGTAGGTCTTGTTAAATTCACCATCTGTTTTTCGGTCGGAAGCAAACATAATTCCTCCTTTGAAATAAACCGGAGAGAATTCTGAATTGACTGAATTTAACTTTTCAGCATTTGCAACATAATATTTCTGTGGAAGTGATTTCCAGCTATTTGTTTGGTCAATAATGGCGGTGAATTTGATTCCACGGGGATCGTTCGGCTTCAGCGATGTAAACTTCCTGAATTGCTCCAGGGCTAGTTTCGAATTTCCATTGCTTCGCAAGGCTTGTCCGTAGAAAAAATAGTTTTCAGGGTCCACACCGGGAGTTGCTACCACTTTTTCGTACCAGGCGGCTGCTTCAGTAAAATTGCTGGTAAGCCTGTAGCAATCGGCAAGACGTTGCATGGCTTCAATTTTTCCAGCTTTGTTATTATCAATTACCTTTTTATAAAAAGGTATTGCATTTGTGTAATCGTAGCGGACAAAGAGACGGTTAGCTTTGTTGATCTGAGCAGATACAACAAGTTGAAAAATAAACAGGATCGTAAATAGAGGTAAAAGTCGTTTTTTCATATTCTGCTTAGATTTTTAAGATAGGAAAGCTGTATTAGAAATATCGAAGCTGTTTTAGAAATATCTAGGAGTAAGTACTCTTGGCTTGAAAAGGTTGAGGTCGTAGCCGAGCATGATCTCATGCGATCCGCCATTGTATGCTTTGAGCGCACCCATGCTTGCATCGTAGGAATAACCTATCCTGAGATTTGAAGTAGCCTGCAATTCAATCATGAATACCATGGCATTTTTTCCTGTACGGAATGATGTACCTATCCATATTTTATCGTTAAACAGGAAACTTGCGTTTAAGTCTACGTTTAAAGGGGCATTATTGGCGTATTTGATTAACGTTGAAGGTTTGAATACTATCTTATCGCTTATTGGAAGAGCCATTCCACCCATAAAATAGAAGTGGCGTGTTAGAGTTGAATATGAACCGGTATTTTCAACTTTTCCGAATTGGCTCTCTAACAGATGTTTTGAGGATAAGCCAACATAGTAATTTTTGGTATAATAATATACTCCGAAATTTGCATCTGGTTTCAGACTGTTATCTGGCCTCGAAACATATACTGCATCGGTTTCATCGTGAACGGTCACTTTATTCCAATCGATGGAAACCGTACTGATCCCTCCCTGAAGTCCTAAACTTAGTTTACCTGCTCCTAATCTTACGCGGTAGGCATAGCTGCCAACAACTCCAAGGTCATTGTCAGCACCAATGCGATCTGCATAAACATACATTCCTAATGCAACATGTTCGTTGCGTAATGGAGTATGAGCACTTACGGTGAAGGTGCGCGGAGCACCATCGAGGCCAACCCATTGGTTGCGGTTAAAGACTGCCAGGCTCATTTCTTCCTTGCTTCCTGAATAGGCAGGATTTATCACAAGTTGATTAAACATATATTGGCTATAGAGCGCATCGCGCTGTCCGAATGCGGTTATACTTAGAAGAGCGAAAAAAAGTAGCGCAAGTCGTTTCATCGTATTTCAGGTTTTCTTAGTTTCTGTTATTTCATCCACCTCTTATGTGGATATTATGCCAGAATAACAAATGATATGCCTAAAATTACAACACGCTATATATCAATTATATACATCGAATATTTATGCTTTATCACTTATATATGTCCGGTTTTGAAATTAAAGTGAAACAATATAGGCCTGATTGTAGGTGTTTTAAATGGAATTCTCTTTAAAAGGGTAGTAATGAACTTATTTTGGAAATCAACCATTTTCAGATCGTAATACAGAGAAGGCTCCTACAGGGAATGGATATAATGTAAAACGGCTTCAATCATACGATTGAAGCCGTTTTTAGCATTGGCTCAGGTTTATTTATAAACCTGATTTAACCATACTTTATTTGTGGATCATTACCCAGCCGGAGAATACTTTATCAACACTCTTCAGCTTGATGATATAGAAGTATGTTGCATCTGGCAGCTTTTCACTATTCTTGTTTGTTCCATCCCAAACCACTGATTGATTGTTGTAATTCACTGCTGTCCATACTTCGTCGCCCCAACGGTTAATGATTTTCACTTCATTGTCGGAGAATGATTCAATTCCTTCTATCCACCAAGTGTCATTTTTGTTATCGCCATTAGGAGTGAAAGTATTATAGATCGTAATCTCCGGACGATTTTCGTCTGGTACTACAGTTATTACAACTTTAGCATTGGAACAGAGAGGAGGTATCCCATTATCGCAGATTGTGTAACAGAACTCATCAGTGCCTGTATAAGCTGTTGCAGGGAAATAAGTGAATGTCTGATCTTCGTTCAGAATTATTGATCCATGAAGAGGTTGGTCGCAAACACTTACTGTGAGAGGATTGCCATCAGGATCAGTGTCATTGGCCAATACATCAATGTCTCGTTGGGTATTTATCAGTGTTAGTACTGAATCATTAACAGCAACCGGAGGATTATTCAGGATTACATTGACAATTGTAATATAGACCTTAGCTATGGTGCAATTACCGTCAAGATCGCAAACCTGATAATTATAAATATCATCTCCGCTATAGTCCTGATTTGGAGCATAGGTAGCAAGGCCTGATAAAGGATCAACCAAAACATTTCCATGCTGAGGCGCTGATATTATAGTTATAGCCTGCGGGTTAATATTGTTGTCGCAATCTTCATCATTAAGAAGCATATTAATATTTACCGGAGTATTCGCCGGTGTTGTAGAATAATCGTCAACAGCAACAGGAACAGCCGTAACTGTTACCTGGAATGAGCAGGTAGAGATGTTTCCATGAATGTCGGTTGCGGTATATTCGATGGTCGTAACACCTGCAGGATAGGATCCACTCGCATTGGTAGTATGTGTGAAACTATTTACTAATGAAGCAACACCACAATTGTCAGTGGCAATTGGTTCCGGAATAGCGACTTCTGCCTGGCAGTTCGGATTATTTGCAAACATAGTGATGCCTGAAGGACATGAAATTACAGGTAGTTCCGAGTCTACAACAGTTATTTGCATTGAACAGTTTGATATCAGTCCATGAATATCTGTTACTGTCCAATTTACAGTTGTTGTCCCAATTGGGTACACTCCGGTCGCATCCTGGCCATTATTGAAATCATTTACAACCTGAAATACGCCACAATTATCTGAAGTAACCGGTACAGGTATAGTAAGAGTAGCTTGGCAAAGGCCTGGATCATTTGATCTCATTATATCCACCGGGCATGCGATTTGTGGTAATTCTGCATCAATGATAGTTATGGTAGTCTGGCAGGTTGAGCTGTTTTCATGAATATCGACAGCTGTCCAAACAATTGTTGTAGTTCCAACCGGATAGAAACCAGAAGCATTATTCCCGTCATTAAAAGTGTTTGTTATTGATGCAATACCACAGTTATCTGTTGCTTCGAGTGCGGGGATTTCGACCTGAGCACCGCATAATCCAGGCTGATTGTTGAGCGTAATGTTCTCAGGACAATTAATTGCCGGAAGTTCAGAATCAATAACTGTTATAGTCATCTGGCAACTGGAAGTCAAACCACTCATATCAGTAACAGTCCATGTAACAGTTGTAACCCCTTCAGGATAAATACCACTTGCATCTCCATTTTGATTGAATGAATTAGTCAGGTTGGCTATTCCACAATTGTCGCTGACTTCCGGGACAGGCAAAACCACAGTTACCTGACATATGCCTGGATCAGTATTGACTGTGATATTATTTGAACATGTAATAGTTGGTGGTATATTGTCCACCACAGTTACTTTCATCTGGCAATTAGTTGAGTTGTTGTTTATATCAACAACTGTCCACCAAACAATAGTTTCCCCAACAGGATAAGTGCCACTTGCATTATCTGTGCCTGTAAAGCTATTGGTAACAGTTAACACACCACAGTTGTCCGATACATTTGGTAGTGGCACAACAATAAAGGCTTGGCAAACAGCAGGTTCAGCGCTACTTGTGATGTTCGAAGGACATGAAATTACCGGTGCCGTGATGTCATCTACAATAACACTCTGGGTTGCTGTTGAAGTATTTCCATTTTTATCATCGAACGTCCAGGTTATAGTATATGTACCCTGAGCTGTGTAGGTCAAAGGATCAGTTGTTGTTCCGGTAACGGTTCCGGCACAGTTGTCGGATGTAGTCGGAGCTTCCACGGAAACAGAACATTCGCCTGTGGCAGTTGCAATCACTTCCGGAGTTACCGGTGCCGTGATGTCATCAACAATAA
>CAZEDO010000053.1:0-24980 GCA_964511085.1 uncultured Lentimicrobiaceae bacterium | reverse complement strand
GCTACTTTTTCGGCGGCAATGATGGTGCCGACACGCAGGTCAACCTTTGCAAAATCGTCGAATGATATTTCCGGTTTAAAGGGATTTACGGTTGCTTCAGCCTCGGCATTTGCCTGCTTTGTAGCAAATAGTTTCTGTATCTGGAATTCGATAGCGGCATCTTCGATTCGCTCGAAAAGCAAAGCGGGCGTATTCAGTTTCTGCCCGGTTGCCAGAATATCGGGGCGGCCGGCCTGTGCCCAAGGCAAGGGATCTGTTCCAAGCATCTGTAGAAGTTTTGTAGCCGTGAAAGGTAAAAACGGTTCAGAAACAATTGCCAGGTTAGCGCATATCTGCAGGGCGATGTTCAGGTTGGTTTCAACGCGTTTAGGATCGCTGCCAAAGACTTTCCATGGCTCGGTATCCGTAAGGTACTTATTGCCAAGCCGTGCAAGGTTCATCATTTCGGTAAGCGCTTCGCGGAAGCGGAAATTATCAATGCTCCTTGCAATGCTTGCCGGGTAAGCAGCGATGGAGGCTAACACCTCTTTGTCATAATCCGAAAGCGGGCCAGCAGCGGGAACAATCCCTCCAAAGTATTTATGCGTGAGAACCATGGTGCGGTTCACAAAGTTGCCGAAAATGGCAAGCAGTTCGTTGTTGTTTCTTGCCTGAAAATCCTTCCATGTAAAATCGTTATCCTTTGTCTCCGGCGCGGCAGAAGCCAGTACATAACGTAGCACATCCTGCTTGCCGGGAAATTCCAGCAGGTATTCGTGAAGCCACACAGCCCAGTTGCGGGAGGTGGATATTTTATCGCTTTCGAGGTTGAGGAATTCATTGGCGGGGACGTTGTCGGGCAAAATATAACTTCCTTCTGCCTTGAGCATGGCAGGAAATACGATACAATGGAAAACAATATTATCCTTGCCTATAAAGTGAATAAGCCGCGATTCCTCGTTCTTCCAGTAAAGTTCCCAGTCTACCAACTTATTGGTTGCCTTGGTCTTTTCCGCTGCCCATTCACGGGTGGCGGATATATAGCCAATAGGGGCGTCGAACCAGACATAAAGGACTTTACCTTCGGCATCTTTAAGGGGGACTTTTACGCCCCAATCGAGGTCGCGGGTAACAGCACGGGGCTGCAGACCTGTGTCTAACCACGATTTGCATTGCCCGTAAACATTCGACTTCCAGTCGTCCTTATGCGTTTGGAGAATCCATTCCTTTAGCCATGGCTCGTATTTGTCCAGGGGCAGAAACCAGTGTTTTGTATCGCGCATCACAGGCACCGAGCCGCTGATAGCAGATTTTGGATTGATGAGATCGGTGGCATTCAACGAAGTGCCGCAATTTTCGCATTGGTCACCATAAGCTTTTTCAAAACCACAATGCGGGCATGTGCCGGTAATATAGCGGTCGGCTAGAAAAGTCTGATGTTCTTCGTCGTAATACTGTGAGGAAAACTTTTCAATGAATTCTCCTTTATTATAAAGGTTTAGAAAAAACTCTGAGGCAGTATCATGATGTATCTTGTTGGATGTGCGAGAATAAATATCGAAGGAGATGCCAAATTCAATAAAGGATTGCTTGATAATGCCGTGATATTTATCCACCACTTCCTGCGGTGTGATGCCTTCTTTGCGGGCTTTAATTGTGATGGGGACGCCATGCTCATCGGAACCACCTATAAATACAACATCTTCGCCCTTAGAGCGCAGGTAACGAACATAAATATCAGCAGGAACATACACACCAGCCAGGTGTCCGATATGAATCGGGCCATTGGCATAGGGTAAGGCGGAGGTGACGGTATAACGCTTGAATTTTTGAGGCTCCCTGGCTGGAGTATGCTTGTCTTCCATGGTAATAGTATTAATCACAATATTAAGAATAGAACGCTGAAAACGCTGATTTTCACAAGCAGATATAAGCGGATAACACAAATATACCTGCGTGAATCAGTGCTGTCTTCATCCCTGCCCCTCCGGCAGGCGGGTGCGTCATCTGCATGCCAATAATTTTCTTGTTTAAGAAAATTCAATGGCAAAGATAGGGATTTACCGTAACCGGGTAGTAAAGCAGTATATTTGCGATTACCAAACATGATCATGATCACTCCTCCTTTTCTGAAGTCAGGCGATAAAGTCGCAATTGTAGCCACTGCGCGCAAGGTGTCTTATGCCGAAATGGAAGCCGCAATCAGTAGGTTAAAATCATGGGGATTATCGGTGGTAACAGGAAATCATCTGACGTCCGATAACAACCAGTTTGCCGGCACTGACAATGAAAGAACTACTGATATGCAGCAGATGCTTGACGATCCTGATGTAAAGGCTATATTTTGTGCCCGTGGCGGTTATGGAAGTGTCAGGATTATTGACCAACTGGATTTTACAGGATTTATTGCCACACCAAAATGGATCGTTGGTTATAGTGATATCACCGTATTTCATTCACACATCAACAGGAATTTTAGGGTAGAAACGCTTCATGGCCCAATGCCGATTAATTTTCCGGCTTACGGAAAAGAAAACCCTTCCACTGAAAGTCTTCGCAAAGTGCTTTTTGGTGAAGAAATTAAATGTACTGTTCCCGGACATAAATTGAACAGAAAAGGATCAGCACAGGCCGAACTTATTGGCGGCAATTTATCTATCCTGTATAGTCTTTCGGCAACGCCATCTGACATAGAAACGCATGGCAAAATACTATTTATCGAAGATGTGGATGAATATCTTTACCATATCGACCGTATGATGATGAACCTGAAACGATCGGGAAAACTCGGCCACCTTGCAGGACTTGTTGTCGGAGGAATGACAAAGATGAATGATAACGCCATTCCTTATGGTAAAACTGCCGAGGAAATAATCTC
Source organism: uncultured Lentimicrobiaceae bacterium (assembly GCA_964511085.1). Classification (GTDB taxonomy): domain Bacteria; phylum Bacteroidota; class Bacteroidia; order Bacteroidales; family DASVHX01; genus DASVHX01. The sequence goes on along the minus strand of CAZEDO010000053.1, from coordinate 22,123 downwards.
TGATGCTGTTGCAGAATATTCCTACCCGGTTTGTTTCAATTTCCCTGCCGGCCATCAGGATCAAAACTTTGCTTTGATAATTGGACGTGTAGTTAAATTGACTGTGAATAGCAACTCTGAACTACATTTTATTTAGCCAACAAAGGAAACCGCTGGTACTCGTTCCGACCAACTTACTACCCCAACAGACTACTCCACCGTAACTGATTTTGCCAGATTCCTTGGCTGGTCAACATTGCAGCCACGCATTACTGCAATGTGGTAGGACAATAACTGCAAAGGAATAGTTGCAATCAGGGGGACAAGCAATTCATCGGTTTCCGGAATTTCAAGAAAGTAGTCGGCAAGTTCTTCCACTGTGCTATCGCCTTCGGTTACTATTGCAAGAATCCTTCCTTTACGGGCTTTAACTTCCTGAATATTGCTTACCACTTTGTCGTAATGCCCTTTATTGGTAGCCACCACAACCACCGGCATCTCATCGTCGATAAGAGCTATGGGGCCATGTTTCATCTCGGCAGCAGGATATCCTTCTGCATGGATATAGGAAATTTCTTTCATCTTGAGAGCTCCTTCAAGAGCTATCGGAAAGTTTATTCCCCGACCCAAATACAAAGCGTTTCGTGAATCTTTGAAAATGTTTGCTATTTCAATAATCTTATCATTAATCTCAAGGGTATGTGCGATCTTATCGGGAATTGCTTCCAGTTCGTTGATCAACTGGTGATAACGGGACAAGGAAACGGTTCCTTTTTTATGAGCAATCATCAGTGCCATAAGAGTTAAAACAGTAACCTGTGCGGTGAAGGCTTTTGTGGATGCAACGCCAATCTCCGGACCGGCATGGGTATACGAACCGGCATGTGTGGCGCGCGCAATGGATGAACCAACAACATTGCATATGCCGATAATTGTGGCTCCTTTTGAACGGGCGAGTTCAATTGCAGCAAGTGTATCTGCTGTCTCGCCCGATTGAGAAATAGCAATTACCACATCATCCTCATACAGTATCGGGTTGCGGTAACGGAATTCGGAAGCATATTCCACCTCAACAGGGATGCGCGTGAGATCTTCGAAAATATATTCACCAACCAACCCTGCATGCCACGAAGTACCACAAGCAATTATTATTATGCGTTTTGCACTTACCAGACGTTGGGTATAATCCAATATTCCTCCAAGCGAAACAATCTTTTGTTCGAAGTTAAGCCTGCCGCGCATACTATCGCGTACTGAATTTGGTTGTTCAAAGATTTCCTTTAGCATGAAATGCGGAAATCCTCCTTTCTCAAGAGCACTGAGGTTGATCTCGAGTGTTTGTTCATAAGGCGTCCTTTCCAGGTTGGAAATGGTTAGGATTTTCAGAGGTTCCCCTCTTTTTAAAATAGCAATTTCCTCATCATCGAGATATACTACCTGCCGGGTATATTCCACTATTGGCGTAGCATCCGAAGCCAGAAAAAACTCGTCCTCGCCTATCCCTACTACCAGTGGGCTCCCTTTGCGGGCAGCTATCAGCATATCCGGGTCTTCTTTAGAAATTACAACAATAGCATAAGCACCAATCACCTGAGTAAGTGCAATCTGCACAGCTTCCACAAGATCAACATGTTCGTTCGTCTGAATATCTTCTATCAGGTGAATGAGTACTTCTGTATCGGTATCGCTCTCAAAGATATATCCCCTGCTTTTTAATTCTTTTCTGAGAGATCCATAATTCTCAATAATTCCATTATGGATGATGGCAAGATTTTTTGATGGCGAGTAATGCGGATGGGCATTGATAAAGTTAGGTTCTCCATGGGTAGCCCATCGTGTGTGGGCGATACCGCAAGTGCCGGAAGTGTCAATTCCTTTAAGAGCATCTTCCAGATCAGAAACTTTACCTTTTGTTTTATGAAGTTTCACACCATTATTGATCATAGCAATACCGGCACTGTCGTACCCACGGTATTCCAGCCGATGCAAACCTTTGATGAGGATAGGGTAGGCCTGTCGAGGCCCGAGATAAGCAACAATTCCACACATAAATTATGAATTGATTAAATTCTTTACAATGCTGCTTTCTGTAATTTGGCTTGTTTCGTCTACCGCTCAACAACCAATGCAAATACAAAAACGCAAAACCAGCTTCTCGATATAAAAGCGACCGCAAATATAAGAATACTTAATGATTGACAGAGAAAGAGATGTTTAATTCCAGGCCTCTGATACTACCTTTATTATTTAAATAAGATGCAGGCAAGGCTACTTCTATTTGATTATTGTATATGTGATCTCAATTTTCATCCGGTTATTCCAGTTGAGAGAGGGGGAAGTACCGTTTAATATTAAACGGTTGCCGACATAAGATGCTCCTGCAACGGAAAGGTAAAGACCTTTATCCTTTTCAACAGATGAAGAATTAAGAATTTGTTGAATATAGCGCGAAATCCTGAAGCTGTAACCACTCGATCCGTTATAGACTCCACCGAAATAAATGGTTCCTTCATTTTCGTCCACCAGACTGCTTTGTGTTGTATCCGTAAGGATTGCACGGAGAGCAAGCATTGCAGGGTTTCTATAAGGTGCAGTTAAATCGGATTTGGTTAAAATAAGTTGTGCATTATTGATGGCTATCTTTTTGTCAGCAGCCCATTTTTTAAGATACGGGAACTGCAGTTTAACTTTTGTTCCTCCAAATGCCTGAATGAACAGTTTTTGCCTGCCTTGTGTAGTATCTCCATTAAGCTGTTGTTTAAAATCTGTTGAAGCCACAGAATAGTCATGTTCATAACGGTTAAAACGGATGGATTCTGTTGTTATTGCAAAGTTATAGACCAGCGTATCTTCTGTATTATGATAATACATCTTCAGGAATGATATTGTTGAAAGCAAGTTGAAAGATACCATAGAGCCTGATTCAGGATTACTTTCGGAGGAATCAGTTATGACAATTCCTTTAAAGAATTCAACAAACTTGTCGTTATCTGCCAGATCATTTGCTGAGGCATTCTTGATCTTTTCTCCGAATTGTTCATTAAACTTTATCCTGAGTTGCGGAATAATTTTAGTGATAGAATCAATAAAAACACTATCTTTTACTCTGGGAAGAAAGGTTTTCTCTGCCAGAAGTGCGCCTTGCCCTAAAGGCGGATTATTTGAGTAGTACTTTTTATCTGCAATTAAAGATTCTGAAAGTTCATATACTTTAAATGTTTGCAGGGCGGCGGAATCGCCAAAAAGACCAGAATAGGGCAAAACAAGCACCACTGAATCAACTACCGGATTTGTACCGAATGTTGGGGCATTTGAGGTCATCCTGATCTGAGTAAATAAGCTAGCTGTGGTTTTGCCAAAGTCTTTATCATAAATACTTCCAATTACCCCATAGGTCATTCCACTGGTAAGGACAGAGTCTTCATACACTGAATAAGCAACAATAGTTGTGGTATCCGTATAAGAAGCGCCTAATCTGTCGGATGGAGGCAAAAGATCAAGACCTACAAGGTCAGGTTCTTTATTGCAGGAAGATAGAAGAATAACAGAGAGGATTATGAGTGCAAAAAACCCACACAAAGGAATAGTAGTTGGTTTCAAGGATTGACAGGTTATGGAATGGTTAGTATCCGGTGTTTATACGGCAACTGCCTGGCTATGTAAAACTAATTCATAAAAATCTGAAAACGCCGGGATGTATGATTCTTCGGGTTGATAACCGAGCACCTGTTTCCCTGACTGCAGAAGGTATTCATGCACTTCGGGGTTTATTTCAGGGCTTCCGATAATCACTGCATCCGAAAAATCAATGGCAGCTTTCATCATACTAACGAAGGAAGCCTTCTTATAGTGTTTAAGATCTTTTACGGAAATGCCCTCAATTTTAATTTTATTAGCAAAATCCTTGTCCATCAGATCATTAAAGTCATCATTGTAAATAGAAATAATAATTTTCGTATCGCTAAACAGAGGATTATCTTTGAAGGCTTTCTTGATATAAAGTGGTACAAGGCTGGTCATCCAACCGTGGCAATGCACCAGATCGGGAGCCCATCCAAGTTTTTTAACAGTCTCTAAAACTCCCCTCGAGAAAAATATAGTCCTTTCGTCGTTATCCTTGAAGAATTTGTTGTTTTTGTCGCTAAACACATATTTCCGCTGAAAATAGTCCTCATTGTCGATAAAATAAATCTGCATCCGTGCAGTCTGAATAGAAGCAACTTTAATGATAAGGGGATGGTCGGTATCGTCGATAATAAGGTTCATTCCCGAAAGGCGGATCACTTCATGCAGTTGATTCCTCCTTTCGTTGATACTGCCGAATTTAGGCATGAATGTGCGGATTTCACGTCCCCGCTCCTGAATACCCTGAGGCAAATAGCGCCCAATCGTCCCTAGCTGGGTCTCGCGCAGGTAAGGTGCAATTTCCTGGGTTACATATAGTACCTTGGTTTTTTCCATGAGGATGCAAAGGTTCTTGTTAGGATCGGCAAAGTTACTAAAAATATAGGTACGAAAATCTGATAATATTATTAGAATTAACAAACCAATTATCTGAATCATAGAATATTTCGTTTTTATGCTGTTCAATAACCATGCATCAAATTACTAACAAATAATGTACGCGAGGTTTTTCTTCCGTTAATAAACCGTAGTTGTATGTAACCTTTCTAAATTCTACTAATCCTAAATTTGCTCTACAAAAACGTATAATTTTGCCCTGTTTTATGAAAAACTCAATTAACACAAAGAACTGATTTTCAACTATCTTGCGATTGTTATAATATTTCCCCCATGAATAGGATCAATATCCACCCCATCCTTGATGTAGCTCCATCTGAAACCATCTCATTTACTTTTGAAGGCAATGTTATTACTGGTGAAAAGGGGTTTTCAATCGCTGCGGCCCTTCATCAGGCAGGGCATCCGGTTCACAGCCACAGCCTTACCAACCGCGAGCGCAGTCTGGAATGTGGCATTGGGAAATGCGGGGCATGCGAAATGCTTGTTGATGGCCAGATAAGGCGTATCTGCATCACCCGTGTGGATGGAGTAAAGGATGTACGTGAAATCCCCAAGGGCTACAATCCATATATCGCAAAAATAAATAGAGATGAACCTCTCAGAATTTATAAGACTTCTGTGGCTATTATTGGTGCCGGGCCGGCAGGATTAGCTGCACGCGAAGAGCTTAATAAACATGGCATTCACAATATTGTGATTGACAATAACGATAAAATAGGAGGCCAATTCCTGATGCAGACCCACCAGTTCTTTTTCTTCGAGAAGGAGAAAAAGTTCGGCGGTATGCGTGGATTCGACATCGCCAAAACCCTGGCCGGTGACGACCAGACAGGAATTTTTCTTAACTCAACGGTTTGGGATATACTGAAAGGCAACCGGATTGCCGTAAAAAACATCCTTACCGATGAGATTTATTACGTAGATGCGGATTATCTTGTTGCAGCAACCGGCGCTGTTCCTTTTATGCCCACTTTTGAAAATGACGACCTGCCAGGTGTTTACACTGCAGCCGTTGTTCAAAAAATGATGAACAGCGAATTTACGCTTCTCGGCCACAACGTACTTACTGTTGGTGCTGGAAATATTGGATACCTGACTTCGTATCAATTGATGCAGGCCGGAGCAAAAGTAAAAGCCATTATTGAAGCGCAGCCTTTTGAAGGAGGGTTCCCGGTGCAGGCCAACAGGGTGAGGCGACTCGGAATACCGGTAATGCTTTCACATATCCTTCTTAAGGCGATTCCCAACGAAAACCACGATGGAATTATTGGTGCTGTAATTGCTGAATGTGAGAATTTTGAACCTGTCCCGGGTACCGAAAAAGTGATCGAAGGGATTGATGCTATTAATATCTGCACAGGGCTCGTTTCTGACGACCAGCTAATGATCAAAGGCAACGAAATTTTTGGACGACGATGCTTTGCCGCCGGCGATGCTATAAGGATTGGGGAAGGGACAAGTGCAGTCGTTCGCGGAAAGCAGGTGGCTTTCGAGATTTTACAGGAAATGGGCGAAAAGTTCAGCTATGATGAGTTTTTGGCAACATCAAAAGAATATATTGATTCGCAGCAGCATCCGCTCCTTGTTATTAAAGAACCTTATCTGCCTTTAAAAGAACGGTCATTTGGTAAGCCATTTGTCCAAATCGACTGCCTGTATGGCTTTGCCTGCAACCCATGTGAGTTTGCCTGCCCACATGGAGCTATCACAAAAACCTCCACAAGTACTGTCCCTCAAATCGATTTCGAAAAATGTATCGGTTGTATGGATTGTGTTTACCAATGTCCGGGCTTAGCTATTTTCGGCTATAGCTTGAGCAAGGATTGGTTATTCCTGCCAATAGAATTTGAAGCACGCGAAAAGGCGGAAGTGTTCCTCGTAGATAATTTTGGCAAAAAAATCGGGGTGGGAATTCTTGAAAAAATTCTACGTAAACCAAATAAAACGAACATTGCCCGGGTAAAAGCAACCGATATCAAAGGAGAAGAATTAATTAAAGTGAGAGGCTTTATTGTAAAATCTGACTTCCCTGAGCCCCTGACTTTCAAACCAATTACTTATAAGCGCGAAAACGAAACATACGTTTGCCATTGCGATGATGTATCGCTGAGTGAGATCATGGAGACAATAGGTGCTCGAAAGTTTATATCGGTGGACGAAGTAAAACATACTACCCGCCTGGGAATGGGTGCATGCAGGGGAAAACGTTGCATCAGGAGGTTAAAACAAACATTACGACCTTTGGGGATAAGCATAGTTGGCGAAGCAACTCCCCGTGGCCCGCTTTCCAATCAGCTTTCGATGGGTGAGCTCTATCCCCGTGCCGTTCATGAGAAAGTGATTACGAACCTAAACAGTAAGGCTCCCCGGGTAGTTAAGGTTCAATCGCTTGTAGCAGGAGGTGGGATAGGTGGAAGTGCATTATTCCGCTATCTTGCCGAGGACGGCCAGCAACCCGTACTCATTAATTTTGGGCGGGGTGCATCATGGCGTAACATTGCAGGTGGACGGCCTGCCTTCAGCCTGCCGGAAATAGCCGATATTGCCCGTCATAATCTTGAAATATTCAAGGATCTACAGAAATTACATGATATTCAATTCCGTTCAACAAGATATATAACCTTTGCCCACGACGACAAAACCTACAAAGCGCTTGAGGAAAGCAGGTCGTGGTCTGATGCTTATATGGTTGATCCTAAAGATTTCAGTCGCGAAATTTCAGCGCATATCAATCCTGGCCTAGGAAGTATTTATCCTGCAGCCCTCGTTTCCAGGGATTGCTGGCAAGCTACACCAGGTCGTGTTATCGACCTGATCCGGCGTATTGGCATTGACCATGGTGGACAAGTACTTGAAGATTGCCAACTGATTGATGTTACCCGTAGTGGAAAGATCTTTCACATCCTGGTTCAGGACCACGAAAAAAACTATGTTGAATACCGCACCGAAATCTTTATAAATGCCCTTGGTCCTGAAGGCGAAAAATTTGCCAGCCAGATGGGTATCGAAACAGGTCTTTATCCTATCAAACATCAGGCTTTTATTACACGCCGCCTTCCGATGATGGGAATCAATGGCCAACCACTGGATATGCTTATTGACAGGCGCAAATACAAAGGTTTTGTTGCTGTATATGGACAGCAACTTGGCGAAACCGGACAAATAATTGGCTGTGCATCGCCACAGGTAGAACCAATGGAGGCAGATAAAAATCTCAAGATTAACTCAAAGGAATTCCTTGAAATTGCTTCGGAGATATTCGTTAACTGGTTGCCTGATCTGTCATCAGTAGGCTTCCAGGCAGTTTGGGCAGGTTATTATGTTGAACCAAGAATGATTATCGATCCCGAGCTCGGGCTATTTCTCGGACTCAGGGGACAGGGTTTTATGCTTGGTCAATACCTTGCCAGGATTTATGTTGACAGTTTGCTTGGCCGTGAGGTACCATCTTACTTTAGTCGTTTGGGCATGGGAGGTGATGGTCTTCTGGAGACAGCGTTTAAATAGATAAAGAATGTCCTTGATGCCTATTTTGTTTCAAAAGACAGCATTTTTGTGGAACCTGCGCAGGAGCAAGGTCTGGTCACTTATGGAAGCTAAGAATATATATTTGTTAATCACAATATTAATTTATAATTTTGCCCCCCTTTGTTAAAAATTTCATTTTGTGGGATACATGGATGATTTTATTATCCCTTATGTAGGGTTAAGCATTGGAAATCATTCATTTGTATTTGATGTTGACAACACGTTCTTTGCAAATTTCGAGTATTCAGAGCTACGTGAAGGACAGGTTAAAGTAGAAGTCAGACTCGACCGGCAGGAAAGAATGTTGGTATTCATGTTTAAGCTTCATGGAAGCGTTCATGTGACATGCGATCGTTGCCTGGGAGAATTTGATTACTTAGTTGACGGCAACGAGAAACTGATTATAAAATTCGGGCACGAACATAGGGAAGAATCAGACGATGTGCTGATAATACCCGAAACCGATTATCAAGTGAATCTTGCCCCACTGATTTATGAATACATTTGTGTGCAATTGCCCATTAGGTTTGTACACCCAATTAACGAAAAAGGAGAATATGCTTGTGATCCTGATGTTACGCGGTTTATCAGTGAAATTTCGGAAAACAATGACATTGATCCCCGTTGGAATGCACTGAGAGGCCTGACCGATGGTAAAAAGGAAGAATAAATAACGGTTATACGATTAAAATTATAGAAAATGCCACATCCAAAACACAGGTTCTCTAAAACGAGAACCGCAAAAAGAAGAACACATTATAAGGCTGAACTCCCTACTATTGCGCTTTGTTCGAACTGCGGAACCTCCGTATTGTATCACCGGGTATGCCCCGAGTGCGGCTATTATAAAGGCAGGCTGGCAATTGAAAAGAATGCCACAGCTTAAATTGCCTTTTCCGCCTGAAGATAATAATTCAAACAAATCTCGATGAAAGTCGGTTTAGATGTTATGGGTGGGGACTTTGCACCAAAAGCTACAATTGGTGGTGCAGTGCTGGCCCATAAAGAGCTACTGCCAGATGACCGCATAGTACTTATTGGAGACGAAAGTATTATATGTGCAACGTTATTGGAGTTTGGAGCTGATCCGGAGGATTTTGACATTGCCCATGCCTCTGATGCTATTGGTATGGGGGAACATCCCACTAAAGCATTTCTTCGCAAACCTGATTCAAGTATCAGCATTGGCTATAACCTGCTGAAGCACAAAAAAATTGATGCTTTTGCCAGCGCGGGAAGCAGTGGAGCTATGTTAGTAGGTTCCATTTTTACCGTTAACACCATTCAGGGTATTATACGGCCATGCACAGCTGCGGTTCTTCCCCAGGAAAACGGTGGTATAAGCATTTTACTTGATGTAGGTACCAATCCGGATGCAAAGCCTGATGTTATGTACCAGTTTGCTCTAATTGGTTCTATTTATGCCCATTACGTTCATCACATCCCCAACCCCAGAATTGGTCTGCTTAATATTGGTGAAGAAGAAGAAAAAGGAAATTTGTTGAGCCAATCAGCCTATCACCTGATGAAAGGTTCGAAAGACTTTAATTTTGTTGGAAACATTGAAGGGCGGGACGTGCTTCGTAATAAAGTTGATGTGATCGTTTGCGAGGGATTTACCGGAAATATTTTACTTAAAGGTTTTGAATCCATGTACCGGATTATGCGTAAACATGGACTTTCTGATGAATACTTCGACAGGTTCAATTACGAAAACTATGGTGGTACACCTATCCTCGGGATAAATTCAACCGTAATTGTTGGTCATGGCATTTCAAATGATAAAGCTATTAAAAACATGATCCTTGAAGCCCGCGATTTACACAAAGCACATCTGGCGACTAAGATCAAACAAGCGCTGGTGCAATATAACAACGGGAAAGAATAGCACCATTGTTTGTTAATGTAAATATCAATCTTGTATGACTAAATTAAGAGCTGCTATTACTGGCATTGGTGCGTATTTCCCTGATTATATCCTTACTAACGATGAACTTAGCCACATGGTTGACACGTCGGACGAGTGGATAATGACACGAATCGGTATTAAGGAACGAAGAATCCTGAAAGGTGACGACCAGGGATCGTCTGTTATGGGTACTGAGGCTGTGAAACAACTTCTCGAAAAAACAAATACCAATCCCGAAGATGTTGATCTGTTAATTTGTGCCACTGTAACTCCAGATATGCCTTTCCCTGCCACAGCAAGCATTATCTGTGATAAAACAGGAATTACGAATGCCTTTAGTTATGATATTAATGCTGGTTGCTCAGGTTTTCTGGTAGCTTTGGCCACCGGATGCAAGTTTATTGAATCTGGCGAATACAAGAAGGTTGTAATAGTTGGCGCTGATAAAATGTCAAGTATTACAGATTACACTAACAGGAATACTTGTCCGCTTTTCGGTGATGCCAGTGGAGCTGCAATGCTCGAACCAAGTACTGATGACAATGGTATTTTTGATACAATCATACGTACTGACGGTTCTGGAAGGCATAACCTGTACCAGAAAGCCGGGGGTTCAAATAAGCCTCCAACGTATGCTACTATTGATGCCAGGGAACATTATATCTATCAGGACGGACAAACTGTTTTTAAATGGGCTGTTTCTAAAATGGCCGATGTTTCAGCAGAAATGATGGAACGAAATGGCCTTACTCCTGAAACCCTTGCATGGTTGGTTCCGCATCAGGCTAACAACCGCATAATTGAAGCAACAGCGAACCGTATGGGACTTAGTAAGGAAAAGGTGATGATCAACATACAGAAATTCGGGAATACTACTTCCGCTACATTACCACTCTGCCTATGGGAATGGGAACCCAGGCTGAGGAAAGGGGATAATATCATTCTGGCTGCTTTTGGGGCAGGTTTTACCTGGGGTGCTATGTACCTGAAATGGGCATACGATCCCAAATAATATTTCAGTAAAACTTTATTTGCAGATTAAAATATCTGGGATTCCCCTTATTTTTCAGTATCCGGCTGCCTATCACAACAGCCGGTTCTTATTTTGGCGCAATTCTTGTTTTATCATGGCAAACAAGTAATTATGAGATTAATCAGAATTCCTATCTTATTTGTTCTATTCTTTTCGTTGTCGGTTTTTTCTTACGGACAGGACAATATTGAATTGTATATTCAAAAATACAACGGACTGGCAATTAATATGATGCATCTTTACAATATTCCAGCAAGTGTAACTTTGAGTATTGCTATAGTCGAGAGTGGTGCCGGATCTTCTGTACTGGGGCGCAAATTCCACAACCATTTTGGAATAACAGGTAAAAATTTTAATGCTGTTAAAAAACTCGGACACCGGTCGAAGTATAAGGAATATGATTCAGATACGGCGTCATATCAACATTTCTGCGAAGTAATCGCCCACAAATCATTTTTCCATAACCTTATTGATAATCCTGACTATAAAACCTGGGTAACTGCAATAGGGAAATCAGGGTATGCCAATTCTTCATTGCATTGGAAAAAGAAAGTACTTTCCACTATCAGGCATTACAACCTTCAACGGCTGGATATAATTGAGAAAGATCCGCTTAACAAGTAATATAAGCATTCTGGCATTATTCATACAGGCCTGTTTGCTCCCAGGTCTTTCCATTAAAGTAAACGCTATCGCTAATTCCGGCTGCTTTCAACAATATTCCTGCTTCGGTAAAAGCACCATTCAATTCATTCGCCTGGTGTGCGTCGGAACTGATTGTGACAGGAATTCCCAGGGCTTTCAATTGTTTTAAAATCTCTATTCCGGGATAAGTAGTTGCCGATCGTTTTTTATAGATCCCTCTTGTGTTAACTTCAACGATAGTCCCTTTATTTGCAATGAGATCAAGTGTTTCGCTTACAAGTATTTTGTACCAGGCTTCATCTTCCCTGAAAAAGCGTTGCTGGTTATGCATCTTGATCTTATCAATGTGACCGATTATATCTGGCTTCTGGGTTTCGATCATGCGGTTGATCTGCCAGTAATATGAAGTCACTGCTTTGCGGATATCCGCACCGAATAATTGTTTAAGTCCGTCGTCATAAATTTCAGATACAGGACCATCAATAAACCACAGCTCACCACCGGGCGAAACCACCAGATGAACAGATCCTATTGTGTAATCCAATCCATGTTGTGTCTTCAATTCACTCAAATTTTCGGAGATATCCGGAATAAAATCCATTTCCATGCTCAGGAAAATCTTAATATCAGGTGCATGTACTTTTGCGAGGCTGCGGATTGTAGAAACATATTCATCAATTTCTGATGGAATAAGTGCAAATTTATTCTCGAAAGGTAATGGGGAATGCTCTGAAAATCCGAGCGCGTCAAATCCAAGTTTCAGCGCTTGCAGTACGAATTCTTCCGGTTCACCTTTTCCATCAGAAAAGCGGGTATGTGTGTGATAATTAGTGAGCATCCGGTTGTTTATTAAATGCAATTGATCGGCGAACTTTAATGAATCTGTTTATCAAACGTTTTCAATCAATTTGTATAATTTATCGTTGCGCCGGACCAGAGCGGTTACAGGTATCGAACATAATTCACCTTTTATAGCTTCCTTTGCGGGATTCAGGTCAATCCGTATCTCGGAAATGCTACCTTCGTAAACTCCCGTTGTGGTACCCGAAATGTTAATAGTATCGCCGATATTCAAAGGCTGGGCTTCTATCCTGATCTCAGCCACATTAAGATTAGCATAATAATTTGTCACTTTGCCAACATATTCTTTACGAAGAGTGGCTTGTGAGCCATATTTACCCGACCATTCGCCAAGTTTGCGTCCCAGGTAATACCCATCCCAGAAACTTCGGTTATATACTGAGCTTAACGCTGCATTCCAGTGATCAATATTTTCCTGCGTATAAGTTCCGTCAAAGATTGCATCTACCGCCTGGCGGTAAACCCTGGTAGCAGTTTTTACATATTCAGGTGAGCGGCCCCGGCCTTCAATCTTTAATACCGTAACCCCTGCTTTAATGATCTTGTCGAGGAAATCAACTGTTTTCAGGTCCTTTGGCGACATGATATATTCATGATCCACCTCCAGTTCCAGCTCGGTCTCTTTATCCTTAACGGTATAGCCACGGCGGCAAGGTTGCAGGCATGCTCCCCTGTTAGCCGAATGGTTGAAGTTATCGAGGCTGAGGTAGCATTTTCCTGAAACGGCCATACATAAAGCTCCGTGAATAAAAATCTCAATCTTAACCAATTTTCCTGAAGGACCACAGATTTTCTGCTCTTCTATTTGCCTGATAATGGAGGCAACTTGCTCTAATTTCAATTCGCGGGCTGTTACCATTACATCAGCAAACCGGGAATAAAATTTTACTGCAGCCAGATTTGTGATATTGCACTGTGTGGAAATATGCACTTCCATTCCAATGGAACGGGTGTATTCAAGCACCGAAATGTCCGAAGCTATAATAGCTGATATACCATGCTTTTGAGCGGCATCCACTATACTTTGGATTTCGCTGAGCTCTTCGTCAAAAACAACGGTGTTTAGCGTTAAATAAGACCGAACCTTGTTTTCCCGACAGATTGCGGTAATTTTTTCAAGGTCGTCAAGTGAGAAATTTACAGACGAACGTGCCCGCATATTCAGCTTGCCAACGCCAAAATACACGGCGTCTGCCCCGCCTTGTATTGCTGCCATAAGCGACTCGTATGAGCCGACCGGCGACATGATTTCGACAGAATTGTTTTTCATTATTGGCTTAAACAGTAATTTTCAGACAAAGCTCTTTCAACTGCTCATCCGAAATTTTTGAAGGTGAATCAATCATCACATCGCGGCCTGAATTATTTTTTGGGAAAGCAATGAAATCGCGGATAGAATCGGCCCCACCAAAAAGTGAACATAAACGATCGAAACCAAATGCAATACCACCGTGAGGAGGCGCGCCAAACTCAAAAGCATTCATCAGGAATCCAAATTGCGATTGGGCTTCTTCATCCGAAAAACCAAGAATGGTGAACATCTTTTTCTGCAATGCTTTGTTATGAATCCGGATAGAGCCACCGCCTATTTCAACGCCGTTAATCACCAGGTCGTAAGCATTGGCGCGAACTTCCCGTGCGTCACTATCGAGTAATTGGATATCTTCCGGTTTAGGCGATGTAAACGGGTGATGCATGGCATAATAACGGCCTGTTTCCTCATCCCATTCAAGTAAAGGAAAATCAACCACCCATAAAGGCGAGAAAGTTCCTGTTTTGCGCAAACCAAGCCGGGCACCCATTTCGAGCCTAAGCTCTGATAATGCTTTGCGTATTTTATCACCTTTGCCGGCCATAACCAATAAAAGGTCGCCGGGTTTGGCATCAAATTTATCGGCCCATTTTTTCAATTCTTCCGAAGAGTAAAATTTATCTACCGAAGATTTCAATACGCCATCACTTCCATATCTCACATAAATCAGCCCACTTGCGCCAACCTGCGGACGTTTCACAAAATCAGTAAGTTCATCAATTTGTTTTCGCGTGTATTCCGCACAGCCGGGAGCGCATATACCAACTACCAGCTGAGCATCATCGAAAATACTGAATCCTTTTCCTTTTGCCAGGTCGTTTATCTCAACAAACTTCATCCCGAAACGGATATCAGGTTTGTCAGAACCATAGGTTTTCATAGCATCAGCATAGGTCATTCGCGGGAATGTCTTAATTTCTATCCCTTTGACTTCCTTGAAAAGGTGAAGTGTCAATCCTTCGAATGTATTGAGGATATCTTCCTGGGTAACGAATGCCATTTCGCAATCTATCTGGGTAAATTCAGGCTGACGGTCGGCGCGAAGGTCCTCGTCGCGGAAGCATTTCACAATCTGGAAATACCGGTCGAACCCGGCCACCATAAGCAATTGCTTAAATGTTTGCGGTGATTGGGGCAAAGCATAAAATTCACCGGGATTCATCCGTGAAGGAACCACAAAATCACGCGCTCCTTCGGGCGTGCTCTTGATCATAACAGGTGTTTCAATATCGATAAAGCCAATGGAATTCATATAATTCCTTGTAACGATTCCCATCTGGTGACGGAGTTCCATGTTTTTACGGACCATCTGCCTGCGAAGATCCAGGTAGCGGTATTTCATACGCAATTCATCGCCGCCATCAGTATTGTCCTCAATGGTGAAAGGAGGAGTTTTTGATTCGTTAAGGACTTCGAGGCTATCAACAATTATCTCCACCTCGCCGGTATCCATTTTAAGGTTCTTATTACTTCGTTCAGCTACATTACCTTTGGCAAGGATCACATATTCGCGCCCAAGTTGCCGCGCCTGCATGCAAAGTTCCGCATTGGTTTCCATGTTAAATACCAGTTGGGTAATTCCATAACGGTCGCGGATATCAACGAATGTCATTCCTCCAAGATCGCGTGATTTTTGAACCCATCCGGCAAGTGTAACAGGTGTTCCGATATTATTAATCGTTAATTCGCCACAAGTATGCGTACGTAACATAATAAACTGAAATTTTAAATTTAGCCTGCAAAAGTACGAAAATTACTGCGAGCTCAGGATTTTCAAACCTATTAGGAAGCCTTGTATTTGGGAATCAGACTCCAACCATAAAGTTTCTTATAAAAAGGCTTGCCTTTGCCTTAAAAAATCACTACTTTTGCACTCCTTAAATCTATCATGCCCTTTGTGGCATCAACTTTTGCACTATGAAGCTATCTCAATTCAGGTACCATTTGCCATCTGAACTTATTGCCGTACATCCCGCAGCAGATCGCGACCAGTCCAGGCTTATGGTACTGGACCGTAAAACTAAAACAATTGAACACAAATCGTTTACCGATATATTAGACTATTTCTCGGATGGCGACGTTTTCATCCTCAACAATACGAAAGTATTTCCAGCACTTCTAACTGGTGAAAAAGAACGTACCGGAGCTAAAATCACTGTATTTCTTTTACGCGAACTCAATCCTGACGCGCGTCTTTGGGATGTACTTGTTGATCCTGCCCGCAAGATCAGGATTGGAAACAAATTGTATTTTGGAGGTGACGATTCACTTGTTGCCGAAGTAATCGACAACACTACATCCCGTGGACGTACTTTGCGCTTTCTATTCGATGGCCCATACGAAGAATTCAAGAAAACCATCGAAAGCATGGGTAAAACACCTCTCCCGGAGGAACTACAGCGCTTACGCGAGATAGAACCAGAGGACAAACTTCGCTACCAGACTATTTATGCGAAAAATGAAGGAGCTGTGGCTGCACCTTCAGCCGGACTGCATTTCAGCAGGGAACTTATGAAACGGCTCGAACTACAGGGTGTTTCCTTTGCCGAAATAACGTTGCATCAAGGCCTTGGTAATTTCCGCACCATTGATGTGGAAGATCTTACCAAGCACAAGATGGATTCGGAAGAGCTTATTATCGAAGAAGCCGCAGCACTGGCAGTAAATAAATCCAAGGAAAATAAGAAACAGGTTTGCGTGGTTGGTACAACAACCATGAAAGCCGTTGAATCTTCTGTTGCCATATCTGGCATGCTGAAACCTTTCCAGGGGTGGACAAATAAATTCATATTTCCACCTTACGAATTTAGTATTGCAAGCAGCATGATTACAAACTTTCACCTCCCTCAATCGCCTATGATGATGATGGTGGCGGCATTTGCTGATTACGATTTCCTGATGAAAGCCTATAAAGAAGCGGTAACAATGAAATATAGGTTCTTCACCTATGGTGATGCTATGCTCATCCTTTAAATTCCTGTGAAAAAATATGTGATCATTGTTGCCGGAGGAAGCGGACAGCGGATGCTGACAGATATTCCCAAGCAATTTCTTACCATTGCAGGAAAGTGTGTCCTTTTATATTCGTTGGAGGCTTTTGTTGAAGCGATTCCGGATATCAGAATCATCCTGGTTTTACCTGAAGCGCATCTGGCATATTGGAAGGATTTGATCAGGGAGCAGCACATAAGCATTGCGCATTCCATCGTAATCGGGGGTGAAACCCGTTCTCAATCTGTAAAAAACGGACTCAGACAAGTATCTGAGAAGAGTTTGGTAGGTATTCATGATGGAGTCAGGCCGCTCATCACTCCATCACTTATCAAACGTTTATATGCTGAAGCCGAAATATCTGGCAACGTAATTCCTGTAATTTATGTAGCTGAAACAGTGAGGCAAATTGACGGAGACCACAGTATAATGCTAGATAGAAATCAATTGCGCCTTGTTCAAACTCCCCAGATTTTTCATTCTGATGTGCTTCATAAAGCATATGAAAACTGCGGTTTGGGTTTATTTACTGACGATGCAGCTGTTGTTGAAGCAGCAGGTTACAAGGTGCATCTTTGTGCCGGGGATCCGGAAAATATAAAGTTAACGCTACCAACAGATTTTCTGCTTGCAGAGGCAATTTTGCAAAAGCGGAATTCGTTATAGGAATACTCCGATAACTTTTTATTTCTCGCAACTTAGCGAAGCGTTCTCATGAGCGCAGCGAGTAAAGACGCAAAGGCGCAAGGGATTGGTTGTCAGCGCTATATGATATCAAGCTAAATGTGCGTAACGTATTGATAATTAGTATTTTACAAAATATTATTAAACTATTGTAATAGGAATTCCAGATAGTTTCCCTATCTAAATTTTCGGCCTTTCCATCTGAATGAAAGGATATTTCCTATCATACCCATTGCTACCAGGTAAACCGGATAAATAAACTGAAGCGGCAGATACCAGATCATTAGTTTCCTTCGTTTCGCGAAGCCGCAGGCAGATGCCATTATTGGCAAATCAGCAAGAAATTTAGCTGTAAAAAGTATTAATGGAAGAATTGGTTTGATAAATCCGGTTGCCCAGGCCAATGTAGTAATAAGCAACAAAAAACTTTGAGTAAAAACTATTCCGGAAACCAATAATACCCATAGATCTTTATACCCTTTAGCCTTCGACACCCAACGCAATCGCTGGTTCAGGAATTCGTACAGTGTTTCATTGGCATATGTAATAACGCCCGATGAAGGCGACTTAATAAATTTAATTGCACGGGAATTATACATTTGCCGGATTTTCATCATCAGGAATACATCATCACCAGATGCAAATCCTTTATCTGAAGTATAACCACCAGCTTTAAAGAAGGCTTCCCTGCGATAAGCCAGATTGGCACCATTACACATAACAGGTAAACCTGTTGAAACCGCTCCGGCAGAAGAAGCAATAAGGCTCAGAAATTCAAGTTCCTGCATTTGGCCAAATACTGTTTTTGTCTTTCGGAAAATTACCGGGGCCAGCAGCATTTGAACTTCAGGATCAACAGCACCAGCCATCAAAGAACTCAGCCAGTTTGCGCCCATAACACAGTCAGCATCGGTTGTAACAATCCATTCATTTTGAGCAACAGCAATGGCCTTGCTGATAGCTGTTTTTTTACCTTGTTCTTCAGCAGTAAGCTGCAATAATCTGATGTTGATTCCCGGATTCCCCTCAATCACCCGGTTTATCACCATTAAAGTACCATCTGTTGAATGATCATCAACTACAATTATCCCGAACAAGCTGCGGGGATAATCTTGCGAAATGATAGCTGCAAGACAGATTCCGATGTTTTCTTCCTCATTCCGGGCAGCAATAACCACTGTTACTGTGGCTATGCCGGGAGCGGTAGAAAATTCAGTGTACCGGAGCCTGAACCAGCCGATTGTAAATAAAATGATGAGCGCGACATAAGCAAAACAGATCAGGATCGCGCCTCCCTGGACCAGTGTAATCCAGACATTCATCGGCGGAAGAATCTGAGATTAAACACGAAGAAGGTTCCGGCAATTGCTGGAAAGGCAAGGTTTACTGTCCAGATGAGCGTAGCTGCCGACAATACTGCAGTTCCTGTATCATCCGGTACGCTCCCATGTAGCAATAGGTACGTGCTGATAATATAGATTGCCACCGAACCTCTGACTCCAAGTTCAGTTAAAGCTATTGTTGGAATAACAGCAAGTGTAAGGTAAATAACAGGGAGCAACATCATGGCTTCCTTTAAGGAAAGCCTTACGCCGAACAAACGAAGGGCCAGATAAAACTGCAAAAAAAAGATGCAATAACGCACAGCGCTATACAAAAGCACCGTTAACAGTTCTTTCGGGTGCACCTGGCCAATAACTGATATGTACCGGTAAACTTTTCGCCAATGCCGTTTCAGAAAATACCGGGCTAAAGGACGGATAGCCCCGATATTTAAATAAAGTATGAAAAATCCGGCATTGATAAGGATTAATAGTATAAACAGGCCGGGCGTAACGAACCCTGGTAATTTATAATTTTGAGCCTCAAATTGCGGAAGAAGAAAGAGCAGGGATGTAGATCCAGTTATCACAGTTACCAGCAATTGGCTCATGCTACCAACAATAGTGAGGATGATGGCATCAATGGGATGTGCCTTTTTAAGGATAAATGCCCGGCCAAAATATTCACCCACGCGGTTGGGAGTAAAAGTACTGATAGTAATACCAGTTAATATAGCTTTAAAGGCTTGAAAGTAACTTACTTTTTCGATTCGGGCAATAATGTACTTCCATTTAGCCGATTCTATTCCCCAGTTAAAAAACATCAACCCAAAGATTATTGCAGCTAAAATTTTTTCATTGCCAAGCGTGATAAATTCCTGAAGTAAGCCATTAAGTTGATTGTTGCCATGTTCCGAAAATACCTGATGGTAAATAAAACCATATGCAGCTACCAAAATGACAGCCTGCATCAGCCTGTTCCTCCTTTTGCTTAACTTTGGGCGACTTTCTGATTTCTGTATTTCCATTATTCAATATAAACAACCGTTGGCAAACGAACGCATTATCCTTGGCATCGACCCCGGCACCAATATCATGGGTTATGGACTTATATTGGTTAAAGGTAAGAAAATTGAATTGATCACGCTTGATGTTCTCAAATTATCGCATTTCGACACCCAGGCTTTAAAGCTGAAGCACATTTTCGAGACTGTTCTTGCTATTATCGACCGCTACCATCCTGATGAGCTGGCTATTGAAGCACCGTTTTTCGGAAAAAATGTTCAATCCATGCTCAAACTGGGCCGTGCGCAAGGTGTGGCAATGGCCGCGGCACTCTATCGCTCTGTTCCGATCTTTGAATATTCTCCCCGCAAAATTAAACAATCTGTCACAGGTAAAGGCAATGCCAGCAAGGAACAGGTTGCTGCTATGATTTCCAACCTGCTGATTATGAAAGGACCAACCATGCCACTGGATGCTACTGATGCTATAGCTGCTGCTTTATGCCACTATTTCCAGGGAGATATTAACGAAGGTACAAAAAGCTATTCCGGCTGGGAAGGCTATCTGAAAAGCAATCCTGATAAATTAGGTTGAGATATTGATTCAGAATAACTGGCTGCTATTGTATAAAACAAACTTTACAGACAATATGCTGGCAGGTAGTAGTTGATACAAAATCATTAACTTCGGGTTCTTATTTTTTAAACCTACAAGTGAATGGTAAGCAAATTTGTTCAAGACCACTTTCGGTTATTAAGTAGTTTCAATTTATAAAGCATTGAAATGCTTCAAATTCAGCATGGCCCGGCTCCTTATTAATTTTAGAATCATGAATAAGTATTTAATTCGATTAATTCCTGTTATTCTTCTCTGTCTGATTAAGACAAATCTTTATGCCCAAACAAACTGGAAACACTTTTATGGGCATCCCCAGGAAATATCACTTGCGTATGATTTTGTTGAAACTTACGATAAGGGATATATGATAGGGGGAATGATACGGAGCAGCACAAATTATCAGACGGGCTATATAGTAAAAACAGATATTAATGGTAATAAGCTATACGAAATAAAAGTCGGGGATGGGAGCAGGTACTCATCTGCTTTTTGTTTTGATAAAACTTCTGATGGTGGTTTTATTATCGGTGGATGGTATAACACGAGCGGGAATAACTTTGATGCCTATGCCATGAAGTTTAATGCCTGTGGCGAAAAGGAATGGTGTACAATGATAACATCACCTGTAGGAACACAAACTATGTTTGACGAGGGCATTGATGAGGTTCCAGGCGGAGGATATATCGCGCACCGTACAATAAACAGCTTTGAGTTAGGTCGCGACCGCGTAAGCCTCGTTAAATTCAGTAATGACGGCAGTGTTGAATGGATGAATGCTTATGCAAACGATCCGCGGTGGGAGAATGAGATTGATTTGCAGATGGTTATGACTTCCGATACCTGCTTCCTTGTATCAGGATTTAATGGTTATGAACTTGTGCCGGGATGGGCTTATGATTTACCATACTGGTACAAAGTAGATAATAATGGTAATCAACGCTGGATATATACCTGGGAAGGAACTACTTATCAAAGCCCCGGCAAAGCCTGTTCGAGTATTGAAGATAAAAATCATAATTATTACAGCGGTGGCGATTTATACCCACCCTATGGCCAACCGTATATTTTTAAACTCAGCCATGATGGGGATTCCATTGCCAGTTACAGGGTGTATGATGATTCGCTATCACTTGGAGGAAGAATAAAAACCTTGCGACTTTTTGATGATACCACGCTTATTGCTGGAACCCAGTTTGGGTTTACTACATCTGATAACTGGTGGTCGCTAAATAAAACAGATACGCTTGGCAATGTCCTAATGCAAAGAAAAGAAGAAGAGCATCTGATTTTTACGCAGAGCCAGTTAACATTTGATAAGAAAATAGTAATGTTAGGTGCATCAGTTTCGACCTATCCGATATACCCGCAAATGATAGGGCTCTATAAATTCAATTCAAATTTAGAATATGACAGCATATACACCATGCCTCGTACATACGATAGCCTTTGCCCCCACACGATAGTAAGCGATACCATACCTATGCCGGATAACTGCATTTATGTGTCGCTGCCGGAGGAGCCTAAGGTTGGGGAGTTGCAACCGCTTAAGTTGTACCCTAACCCGGCAAGTGATTATGTTTCCATAGAGTTGCCGGAATACGCGGTAACAAGTGGTAAGAATGGTGTTTTAGTAGAGAGCCGGTACCGACCGGTAATTGGGAAATGCGACCTTGAAGTGTATGATATTAGCGGGAAAAGGATTTACAACGAAA
>CAZEDO010000052.1:0-25752 GCA_964511085.1 uncultured Lentimicrobiaceae bacterium | reverse complement strand
TTCGAGTCCTGTTCCGGGCACTTAAAACCCCGCCAGACAATTGTTTGACGGGGTTTTCTGTTTTATATCAATACTTGAAGATTGCATCGTTTAGCGATCATACTCACTACGCATCTCTTTAAGTGCTTCAACTAATTCCAATATTCCTGTCTTCAGCATTTCGAAAGCCGGCTGCAATCCATCTGTTGATCCATTTTTTCCAAGTAGCTCAAGTTTCCTTGCGAGTTCAACAACAACCGGCGACAAAAAGGCACGAACGCCTTTCGAACTTCGAGCATTATGGCTGATGCCGGCAAAATCGAGGTTGTTTATGCTGCTCTGAATTTCCGCGAAACGTTCGGGATATTCACTGATGAACATATCCGTTATTTGTGCAATCACAGTTTTGTCATAATCTTTAAGGTTCTCCCTGATGAGATTCTTGTCGATCAAACTGTGATTTTAAAGTGATTTATTTTACTTTATTTCTAAGTCGAATACAGAATACAGGAGTCAGAATTTGAAAATTCTTCTGGATTCGGGCTTCTGATACCCCGCTGCTCTGCAGAGGAGTAGTTCATTTAATATCCGGTAATTATTTGACGCCCCCAAGTCTTTGTATGCAGTGATTGACACTGTCGCGCCAATAGGGAATTTCCAAACCAAATTTTTCTTTCAGTTTTGATTTGTTTAATACACTATAGAACGGCCTGGTAGCCGGTAACGGATAATCTTTTGTTCCGATAGGGTTTATTCTGCATCCGAGACCGGAAATTTCAATTATTGCTTTTGCGAAATCGTACCAACTAGCCACACCTTCATTTGAATAATGGTAAACTTCCACACTGTTGCATTGCATTACTTCAGGAATAATGCTGAGGATTGCCTTTGCCAGATCCCTCGCGTATGTTGGTGTTCCAATCTGGTCGAAGACTACATTCAGCAAATCCCTTTCTTTCCCATATTTAAGGATAGTTTTTACAAAATTATTCCCAAATGCTGAATAGAGCCAGGATGTTCGCAGTATTATAGCTCTTGTGGCGTTCTCTGCCACAGCTAATTCTCCGGCATATTTGCTTCTTGCATACACGGATACTGGATTTGTATTATCAGTTTCCTGGTAAGGCAGGAAGGCTGTTCCGTCAAAAACATAATCCGTAGAAACGTGCACAAGTAATGCCTTGTATTTTGTTGCCATCCGGGCAAGAATACCTACTGCCGTGGCATTGATAAGATATGCACGTGATTCCTCGGTCTCTGCCTTGTCAACAGCAGTGTAAGCAGCACAGTTAATAATAACATCAGGTTTACAAGCAGCAAAGTATTTATCAACTTCAGCTTCGGCGGTAATGTTCAGTTCTTCAACATCCGTGTAAAGAAAACTAAATTGCGCAAAATCACCCGATAATTCACGCAGCTCATTGCCCAATTGGCCTTTTGATCCTGTGATCAGTATTTTCATTTTAGTAATGCTGTTGTCAGATGATGGAAGAAAAGTAATCAATTGTTTTGATAAGGCCTTCTTCAAGTTCAATCTTCGGCGACCAGTCAAGTTCTTTTTTTGCCAGGTTGATGTTTGGCTGTCGTTGGGCTGGATCATCCGGGGGAAGAGGCATCCGGATAATTTTGGATTTTGAACCGGTGAGTCTGATTACCTGTTCGGCTAATTGCAAAATGGTAAACTCGTTTGGATTGCCGATGTTAACAGGCCCGGTAAATTCGTCCCTGGATGCCATCATCCGTATCATGCCTTCAACCAGATCGTCAACATACTGGAAGCTGCGTGTTTGTGAACCATCGCCATAGATCGTAATATCATGTCCCTGCAATGCCTGCATAATGAAATTTGAAACAACCCTGCCATCGTGCGGATGCATACGCGGACCGTATGTATTAAAAATCCGGATGATTTTAATACGTACCTTGTTTTGCTTATGATAATTTACAAAAAGAGTTTCGGCAGAGCGCTTTCCTTCGTCGTAGCAAGAACGTTCGCCGATAGGGTTTACATGTCCCCAGTACGATTCAACTTGCGGATGTACCAGCGGATCGCCATATACCTCGCTGGTGGAGGCTTGTAGTATTTTTGCTTTTATCCGTTTTGCAAGCCCCAGCATATTGATTGCCCCCATTACAGAGGTTTTCATTGTTTTTATTGCATTGTATTGATAATGAATCGGTGATGCCGGGCAAGCCAGGTTGTATATCTCATCTACCTCAATAAAGAAGGGCATGGTAACATCGTGGCGGATTAATTCGAAAAATGGATTATCCAAAAGATGAACAATATTTTGCTTCTGTCCTGTAAAATAGTTGTCAAGGCATACAACCTCATTGCCTTCGTTAAGCAGACGCTCACATAAGTGAGATCCAACAAATCCTGCACCACCGGTAACAAGTACCTTTTTCTTAATCATGGTTTTCTTTTTATTTCAATAGTTAAAAAAGTTCATATGCCATTGAATATGAAATCTTTACTTATAAAGTAGTGTCTATTCCTATGCAAAAATAGTTAAAGCCTTTACGCTTCATTTCTGCCAGTTCGTAGATATTCCTTCCGTCGAAGATTACTGGTTCATTCAGCAATTTGCGGATAATATTGAAATTCGGAAATTTGAATTCCGGCCATTCTGTAATAAGCATGAGGCAGTCAGCATCAATCAGTGCATCATACTGATCTTCTGAATAAACAATTTTGTCGCCGAGTGTATGTTTGGCTTCGTTCATGGCCACCGGGTCGTAAGCTTTAACATGAGCACCGGCTTCGAGTAATTTCCTGATAATGACCAGTGATGGAGCTTCGCGCATATCATCTGTCTGGGGTTTGAAGGATAATCCCCATAGTGCAACTGTTTTCCCTTTTATATCGCCATTATAATATTTAAGGATTTTGTTAAACAGCACAGATTTCTGATCCTGATTTACATCTTCAACGGCTTTGAGCACACGAAGTTTGTAGCCAAAGTCTTCGGCAGTGCTGATGAGGGCTTTTACATCCTTTGGAAAGCAAGAGCCACCATAACCAATTCCCGGATAAATAAATTTGTTGCCAATGCGCGAATCCGACCCAATGCCTTTACGTACCATATTAATATCGGCACCAACAATTTCGCATAGGTTGGCTATGTCGTTCATAAAACTGATCTTGGTTGCAAGCATTGAATTTGCAGCATATTTGGTCATTTCTGCTGAAGTGATATCCATGAAAATTATGGGATGGCCATTCAGTGTGAAAGGCTTATAAAGGCTTTTCATGAGTTCCTCAGCCCTTGGCGAATCGAGTCCAACAACTATCCGGTCGGGTTTCAGAAAATCGTCAATGGCAGCTCCTTCCTTCAGGAATTCGGGATTGGAAGCAACATCAAATTCGATGGTTACTCCGCGTTTGTCGAGTTCGGACTGCAGTGCTTCCTTCACTTTTTTAGCTGTGCCAACAGGTACAGTGCTTTTAGTTACAATAAGCAGATAGTCTTTCATGTTTTTTCCGCAATCGCGCGCCACACTTAATACATACTGGAGATCGGCACTGCCATCTTTATCAGGCGGAGTGCCTACAGCAGTGAACAGGACCTCGCAATCCTCAAGGGCTTCAGCAATATTTGTTGTAAATTGCAATCTGCCTTTTTTTATGTTGCGGTGCACCATTTCTTCAAGCCCAGGCTCAAAAATTGGTATAATTCCATTTTTAAGGTTTTCGATTTTCTTCTGATCAATGTCAACACACACGACATCAATTCCTACTTCGGCAAAACATGTACCGGTTACCAGACCAACGTAACCACTTCCTACAATTGCGACTTTCATTTCTTATTTTGTTTAGTTATTCATGAGATATTAAATACAAGGTAAAATTAGGAATGTTTCTAATCTGAATTTAAAAAAGCTTAGTATTTGATTGCAAATTTATAAAGGTTTAACTTAATGCTGGTTTATTTATTACCAGAGTGCTACTTTGAAGTATCTGTTTTGACTGGTTGTTTATTTTGAAAGTTTCACTAATAAGGCCCATTGCTTAATTCTGGCTCCTACCTGATTGATGGTTAATGGCTTACTGATGAAATCATCCATTCCGGCATCTTTGCATTTCTGTTTATCGCTTTCAAGTGCATTAGCGGTCATTGCCACAATCAATGGTTTCTGATTTCCCCATTGAGCAATTATTTGCCTTGTAGCTTCCAGTCCATCCATCTCCGGCATTTGCATATCCATGAACACAATATCAATTTTTGTCCGTTTAAGGATGTCAATAGCTTCAAGTCCATTGGTCGCAAGGTGAATTGTTTATCCCAGTATGACAAACAGATTCGACATAAGTTTCTGATTAATTGCATTGTCCTCTGCCACTAATATGTTCAAAGGATATTTTTCATTGATCTTTTGGAGCAGCAACGGCTCATTGATGTTTTGAATGTATGAACTTTTGTTTGGAAAGAGCAATATTGTTATCTGCGAAACCAGTTGAGATTGCATTATTGGCTTGTTAATCCGCTCATAAAGCTTGCCGGTATTTGCATGCAGACTTTGGTTTGAATACCGAAAATATATGCCTGCTTATCTCATATACCACTTAGCGAAAAAGGGGTTGATGCAATTGAAAAAAGCGAAATTGATCTGGTGATATCCACTGACAGCTTAACCAACGATAGAGTGAAAAAGTCTTCAAAAATAAAAGTAATATCAGTTGCACCACTATTTGCAGAGGTTATAAGACGCATGCAAAACAGGCATGAAATCAGTGATTTATTGGCTGGCATTCCAATGGAAGTGTACAATGCTTCAATTGAATACTGATAGTTAAGCAGCATAATTATTCCCGGAAAGCCATCAATTCTCAACTGAGAAATGAGGAAAAAAGTATTTTGCCTGTATTAATAAGTGTTCGTTGCTTGACGGTAGCCAAAGCAAGCTTAAGAATCCTGCAAAACAACATGATCAAAGCATTATTACAAAGGACGATTATTTTAAAGGCTTGTTTGTTGCCTTACTAAAACAATTGGATGCATTGCAAGTCAGAGGAGTGTTCGTGTTCTGAATATAGGCGCAGACAAGTGTAGGATATGGTATCTTATCAAAGGAAAAAGTCAGATCGGGCGATACTTTGGCAAACGGCACAGTATTGGTAAGCCTGATTTTGCAAATGCGGGTTCCCGGAGCGCGGGTGGATATTACAGAACCCCGTTCTGAATTTGGTTTTCCGGCTTCAGTTCTGATTAACCTTGCAGGAAGCTTAATAATATTAGTGGGTTGAAGAAAAATAATATTAAGAGGCTTTTGGAGATCAACTAACTGCGAACTATCTTGAACGAGAGATGCTGTAACAACCCCTCCATTATAAATAGCAGGATTAATGAGGATACCAGCTTGCGCCAATGCTAATTTAAAAGGGGAATTTACATCTTTGTTTAAAAGGAAAAGGTCAAATTCAAGGCAGCGGTCAGATATCTGAACATCATTTGCAATGGAGAGAGTGAAATCTGATTGCACGGAAGGTGCATTTTGAGCATTAGAGCCCCTTGTGGCAAAGATTAATAATAATGCAAAAATAATCGCTTTTGAAACTGAAATAGGATTTTTCATACTATGATTGTTTTAGGTGTTAACAGGAAAACTTACTCACCAAATTAATTGTGGTTTAATGTATTGATAGTTTATGGAACCGCAATGCCAACAGCCTGAGAAGCATTATTTTCAACAATAGCCATGTCGGAAGAATCAACGAGGCCATCACCATTTGCATCTGCCGGCAGGTATCCATTTGCAGCTATTGCAGCTAAATTTTCTACCTGAGCCATATCTCCCGAATCAATGATTCCATCTCGTTCAATATCCCCGCCAAAGATAACCCATTTTTCAGGATTCATTTGTGAGAGGTTATTTCCGAATGCTTTTGTTGATGCATCAGTGAAATTGTAATTTATCGTATTGCCTGAAAACGGGACAACTGCGGCTGTTGTTGTTTCTAAACTATTCCGGTGCTTAATAGTAATATAATAAGATCCGCTAAAAACCAGAGGTATAGTAATGCTGGCATTGCCCGATGTACTCAGGTTCACGTTGCTGATAGAATAGACTATGGTTGAATATGTTGCAGCATCATGCAATTCAACTGTTAGCTGATCGGCTGTTGTACCAGGGAAATTGTCGCCAGATTCATTCTGTGCCTTTCTCATTGTCCCATCTCCGTTGTACAGACTTTCGAGGAAAACCGTAAGATTAAGTTTTTTCGTTGGAAGTAGTGGTGCTTCAGTTGAATTAATCAATGCAACACTCCTGCGGCTTATGCTTGTTGTATTTGCTCCTGAAGGCCATATTCCATCAGTATCGGTATTATAACCGTAGATAGTATTATCTGCATTTCGTGATTCGATGCGACGCAAACCATTGGGATTATTAGCCCCGATAGGAATAACAGCAGGATAATCACCGATAGAACTTGTTCCTGTCTGCATATAGATATCATTTATTACAGAAGGAAGTTGAGATTGGTTTATACTGGTGGGGATGCAACTTCGTATCTGATAAGAGAATATTGGATCACCTGTTCCTTCCACATTATCAAAAAGAATAGCATATTTGCCAGATGCCAAAGGATCAGCGTTCCCTTTGATGAAGGCACCGTCATCCGATGTTGCACTTGTCCTTGCTGTTGTGGCTATGTCAAGAGCTGTAATTGTTTTAGTTCCGATAAAATTCGGAGCCGATGCCATAGTTGTACCATTCACAGCAAATCCAACACGAATGTTGTGAATCTGCCCACCATCAAAACGAGTACCATTTCCGGTTGGCTGAAAGATTACCCATAAAGGCCCACTGCTACCATTACTATTGGTTGTAAAAGCATTGGGTATTGTATTAGTCTTAGTTCCGCCATATCCGTCAACAGGCTTCCACACATTTCCAGCCCCAGCACTTGTTGATGCTTCACTGGTAAGAGCCAACCCAACTTTAAGATCATAGGAAGTGTTAGGCGCGAGATATTCCAACTTCAGGCATAGTGCAATAGATGTCCTGGCATCATTCGCAGCTAAAGCAGTTTTGCTCCCAATATATTTTGGGACAACCAGTTCTGTTAGAGTCGGGACTGGTGCAGTAATTACGACATTACCTGAGTTTGCAGGGGTCAATCCACTTGCAGAACATGTGAGAGCGAAAGTTCCTGCCTGATCAAAACGTATATCGCTATAAGTCGCAATTCCATTTACCGCATTAACGGATAAAGTGCCAAGCAAGTTGCCGGATCCCTGAAACTTCGACAAAGTGACACTACCGTTGAAACCAGTATTCAATTGATTCAGTGCATCATGGGCTTCAACAGTAAATGGGACAACATTAACAAGCGTAAAACCCGAGGAAGGGAAGCCGGCAAACTCCAGGTGATCATTAGCGGAGGTAGTAATTATAATACTTGCAGAGTTGACGGGAGTCAGGCCTGTTGCCGAACAAGTTAGTTGATAAGTATCAGCCTGATCAAAATGGATGTCGTTGAAAGTTGCTATTCCATTTACTGCAGTTACTACTAAAGTGCCAAGAAGATTTCCTGCTCCCGAATACTTTGATAACGTGATAGCTCCATTAAAACCTGTAACGAGTTGGTTTAAATCATTACGAACTTCGACAGTGAATGGTGTTAAGTTAACAAGGGTGTTGCCTGATGCAGGAACATTAAGAAATTGCATGTGATTAGTGCCGGTTGATGTTGCATTAACGGCAAGTTCCATAACAACAGGCAAGTGGTCACTCATGTTGAAAAGGGCAGAGGTTACATAGTCGGGAACCGTAGTTGATAGGGGTAGGTCAGTCAGGTTCTTATTAAAATGCAAACCATCATTACCTAATGCTTTATAAGTGTCAGTTATATAATGTACATTGCTTGAGGGACTTAGTAGGTCATTGGTTGTTAGTATAAAATCGAAGCGATCATCCATACCACCGCCAATAAAACCACCCGACGTAGTAGCATGAGTGCTTTGGGTGTGAATAGCAGCGAAAGTGCTGTTTGCATTCCAATTTCCAGGAGAATTAATCGGGTCAAATAAGGGGTAATTATTATTTGGGTCAAGCAGAAGTACATAAGCCGGTTCTGTGGAAGTGTATAAGTTAAGGTCTCCTCCAAAAATGATATTTTGCGCAGCTGGTAATGCAGAAATATAGTTTTCAAAAGCAACACATTCCAGGTAACGATCTTGTTCAAATCCCTGGCTTGCTTTCAGATGAGCGGCATAAAAATCAAGGTAAATATTATCAGGTGCAACTGAATTGTAGTGTAGCTGGTATCTGTTTATGTAGCGAAGTGCTGTTGGAATTATGGTTTGATAGTTCAGGCTCAGTTTGTTCTGGTTGAAAAAGATCATGTTATCTTTATCAGGTCCATCAGTAAAAGCAGCTTTTGCATAATTATTTCCGGCTGTTATATTAATTACATTATTTAAAATGTCGATGGCAATTGCATCTGAAACAACCTCGTCGCATACTAAAACATCAGGATGGTAATAATCGAAAATGGTCTTCAGGTAAACAGCTTTTGTTGCCGGGGCCAATGGATATTCCAGGATGTTATAATACATGACCTTAATATTATCCTGGGCAGATAAGTGAATGTAAAAGCCAACCAGGCCAATTATCACGAATAAAGTTTTTCTCATAAAATTCAAATTATATCAGCAGATTGTATTCTGCTGCAAGCTTATCGACAATTGAAAGCAAAAATAACAATTATCTTGATTTTTGTATATAACTTTTTTCAAACCAGGTTGATATGATTATTCAGCCCTGGTTTTGTGATTCAGGGGGATGTTCAAATATAGAATCAACGGACTTGTCGGGAAGTTCGCCTCTGTTAATTAGAAAGGAAGATCATCTAGAAAGGAAGATCATCGGCAGGGCTTTCGCCTTCTGGTGAAGCATCAAAACTGCCTGGTTCCTGGGTTTGTACCGAGGATTGGCTGGCAGCACCTATACGCTCAATTTTCCATGCACGGAGATCAGTGTACCATTTTCCGTTGTATTCACGTGATTGAACATCGAACGAAACTTTTATCATTTCACCTATGCCAATGTTGTTAAGCTCGGCTGTTTTGTCACCCCAGGCAGAGATGCATATTTTTTTTGGAAAATTATCTGCTGTTTCAATTACGAAATCCCTTTTTGTCCAGGCAGTTCCATTTTTGCCGGTTCCGCTTACTTCCGGAAGGTATTGGTTCAGCCTTCCTGATATTTCGAGTGCCATAAGAATATTTTTTTACGGAACGAAATTAGCAGACTTTTGGGTTCGTTCGGGCTTGGAATGTGAAATTTTATTAACAAAAACAGGCATCAATTATCTATTCCTGAATTTTTGACTTTGTTAATTGCGCAATAAGCATTCCAGTGAGCATAAGTGTACACCCTGCGAGTGCTTGCAGTGATAAGATTTCGCCAAGGATAAGCCATCCGCCTATTGCTGCAAATACAGTTTCCAAACTAAGAATAATTGCAGCATGGGAAGGATGTGCTTTTTGCTGCGCAAAAACCTGTAATGTGTAAGCAATTCCTACAGAAAGGAGTCCTCCGTAAAGAATAGGAATAGCAGCCTGGATAATACTTTTCATCAGAATTGTTTCTGTGATCGTTGCAAAAGCCATACTCGCAATAGAGCAAACTCCAAATTGAACAGCGGCCAGCTTCAAAACATCGGCGCGGCCAGAGTAGTGATGTATAACCTGAACATGAACTGCCCAGAAAAATGCACTGAGGAAGACCAGGAAGTCGCCAGGAGCCAGGATGAAGCTTTTGTTCATACTTAGCAAGTACATCCCGGCTAATGCCAGTATTGCCCCTGTCCATAGAAATCTTCCTGCATGTTGCCGCCTGAATATACCTATTACAGGCACGATTATTACATACAAACCTGTAATGAAACCAGCTTTTCCAGCGGTGGTATAAACAATTCCAACCTGCTGCAGCGAAGCACCGCCAAAGAGCACTATTCCTGCAATAATTCCTGCCTTCCAGGGAGCGATAGGTATAACTGCGGGTGATGCAATTTTGGTATTAGCTTTAGACTTGTTCCGAAAGACAATAAGAGGAACCAATACCAGGCTGCCAAGCGCAAACCTTATGCCATTGTAAGTAAACGGCCCAATATAATCCATTCCGACCCGTTGGGCAACAAAGGCAAAACCCCAGATTACGGCTGTAAGAAGAAGTAATGCTTCAGAGCGGAGATATGTATTTAAGAAACCTTTCATGTTTAATTGTAACGCCCAAACTTACATAAAAACCTGCATAGCTTCAGCAAGAATATCAAAAGTCACCTTCAAACGAAGAAATGATTAATTATTAGACTGCAATATCCACTTTTTAATGTTTGTAAGTTTATGGATTATAAACCAATTCGATTCTAGCGAATCGTATTTTTACGACTCTGCAGATTTCTATTAATGAATTCCTATGCGCGTCACTAAAGCCATATTGGTTATTATTGTTTGTATGGCAATACAAGGGATGGCTCCAGGCCAATCTGTTGTCCCTGCGGCAAACGTTCATCACGGTACATATGTTTTTGGTGTCGGGCGAAATGGTAGTGAATTGGCGAGGTCAGGGGATGCTGTGATAAAGCAGCTTGCTTTACAGCTTACCCAATCAACGGAGAGAACCCATTATTCTATCGCATATTCATACAGTTTCCGTTCAGGGAAATCTGTCAATGGAAAGCGGAACCTGATCTTCAGGTTAGATATTAATAACATGTCAGGGGATATTACTGCAAATGGGTTTGATCTCAGTAGTTCTATTGTTCCACAGCTGGTTTCTTTTGATATGAGGCTTATTGGCAATGATGGATATGTGCTTGATTCAGCATCCTTTGCAAATATTTTACCAGGGCAGGAAACGGTGTTGATGTCGCTTAATTTGGCAAAGTATAATTTTGTTATTCAGCCACAGAATATTCAATTGAGCAGTATTGTTTTTGGGTATGACGAAAAAGTGCTTGAACATATTAAGCAACTCTTCAATGCAATTAATATATACAAAGCTGCATCTTTGCTTGCAGAATTCGCTCAAAAAGAGGCAGATATGCTTAACAGGAAGGCGGTCAACCCTTCGCCTGAGATGTTAATGCAGATTTTCGAACTTTCGGGAGCTGTTCGATTATTAGCTAAATTACAGAGTGAATGGGATATCATGCCTGGAAGACCAGATCCCAACTCACTAGTCACAAAGCAAAGGATAATTGCTTACCGGGTACACTATATTCAAAAACTTTTTCTTGCGAACATATCAACAGGTACAGCATGGCAATCCGGTTCAAATATAAATCAGCTGTCACAGACCTGGGTTTCCATGCAGGTGGAAAGGCTTACTGATGAGGAATCGCCGGATTTCGCCAAAATAATCTTTTGCCAATTGGGAAAGGTGACATACAGGCCAGACGATCTTATTTTCCTGAAAGCTGCAGTTTCCTTGATTTTGCAAAGTTCTAACTCAGCTACCTTACCCGAAGGTTACTATTGGGCTTTGAGCGATGCAGTAACCAAGGCCTACTTGCGGGAAGGGGAGAAACTGTTTTCATCAGGGCATTATGCTGAAGCAGCTGACTTGTTAGGAAGTGCAGCCAGAATGTGCAACGCAATTTCATATTCTACATGCCCAGGCAAGCTTTACCAGCAACAAGCTATTGCCATTTACGGCACTTATCATTCCTATATTCGTATCGCACGAAAAGCATTATCCGGTAATAAGCTGACTTTGGCTGATGATTATACTGATGCTGCTGCAACTATTCAACATAATAACAGTCATTTTATTATTACAGATATTGAAGTTGAGAAACTCTACGGCGACGTTGCCAGAGCCTGGTATAACAGCAGTAACAGAAAATTGAGCCTGCAAGAGGAAGTAGCAGCTATCGCTGACTTGCGGAAGGCCGGGATAGCTGCAAAATTTGCGAATAATACTTCTATTGCTGATTCCATCTCCATGCAGCTGGATCGGCTTAATCTGAAAGGTAATAATTCGGGTAGATAAAAAGGAGAATGCAAATAGAAGAAGCTTTAACTTTGCAAACTCTTCTGAGATAAACGAATCAAACTACCTGGCATGAAAATCCCTTGCTTAGTGTCAAGTAATCGGCAGCTTCCCTCTGTTTACCCCTTGTTTTTGTGGTTTTCTTTCTGCTTTTGCAGGCAACTGTTAAGTTACGCTAACTTTACAATATAAATTAATCTGACTTTAAAATTAAGAATATGACCAAGAGACTTCTTTTAATCAGTAATTCGACCAATGCCGGCGAAGAATATTTAGGTTGGCCCCGACAGCTTATTACTGATTTCTTTTCTGGAACTCACGTCAGCCGAGTGTTATTTATACCTTACGCCGGCGTTTCCGTTAGCTATAACGACTATACTGCCAAAGTACAAGATGTGTTTGAAAAGCTGGGGCTTGTGATCTATTCAATCGAAAATGAGCCAAACCGTGTTGATGCCATACATCAGGCAGAAGCTATAGCTGTTGGCGGCGGCAATACCTTTCACCTGGTGTATATGCTTCATAAGCTAAGACTGATGGAACCAATGTTCGAAAAAGTGAATGAGGGCGTGCCTTTCGTTGGCTGGAGTGCAGGTGCTAATGTGGCTTGCCCCAGCATGAAAACCACGAACGATATGCCCATTATAGAGCCAGAAAGCTTCAACTGCCTTGGTCTTGTGCCTTTCCAGATCAATCCGCATTATCTGGATGCCAATCCTGCCGGGCATGGTGGCGAAACCAGAGAGCAACGCATACAGGAATTCCTGATGGTGAATACAGAAACAACTGTAGTTGGCCTAAGGGAAGCAACGGCTTTGCGAGTGGAAGGAAGAAAAATGAACTTGTTGGGAAACAGACCGATGCGTATTTTTCAGCAAGGCACAGATCCCCGGGAATTGGAAGCCGGGATGGATGCTTCTTTTTTGCTAATTTAACATCTTTTTACTGTATCTTTAAATTTGATGGTGCTGGATCAGAAATGGGAATTCCTGTTACTGACAAATAGCTTGAAATGCAAATCCGAATTACTTATTTTTTGGATTTAATAACCCATCCGGAAAAATGTCGTACTTTTATCTACGCAAATCGCATATTTGACAAACCTAAATACCTAAATCATGTCGATCACATTGCCCCCATTACCCTATGCTCCAGATGCTTTGGAGCCTGTTATCAGCCGAAAGACAATTGAATTCCATTATGGAAAGCACCACCAGGCTTATGTTAACAAACTTAACAGCCTGATTGAGGGAACCCAGTTTGAAAAGGTTGATACTCCCGAACCAATCATCATGAAAGCCGAGGGGCCGGTATTTAACAATGCAGCCCAGGTGTGGAACCATACATTTTATTGGGAAGGATTTTCGGCAAAACGTGGCACTACCCCACAGGGAAAGCTTCTTGAGTTGATTAACCGCGATTTCGGATCATTCGAAGCCTTTGTTGTAAAATTTTCGGAGGCTGCACTTAACCAGTTTGGTTCAGGGTGGGCATGGCTTGTTAAAAAAGCAGATGGAGAACTGGCCATTGTAACCACCGGAAACGCTGCCAATCCTATGCGTGATAACCATCGCCCTATACTTACATGCGATGTATGGGAGCATGCCTATTATCTTGATTATCAGAACAGGCGCCCTGACTACATTACAGCATTCTGGCAGTTAGTGGATTGGGATATTATTGCTGCCCGTTTAGGATAAACAGGTAAAAGATGAATCCTACCGTTTAGGATAAACAGGTAAAAGATGAATCCTATGGAAGCTGGTTTATTTCATAACCGGCTTTTTTTACAGCTTCCAGAATTTCTTCTGCTTTGTCAGCAGGAGAATCTATCTCCAGTATCCTTTCCGGCGAGGAGAGATCAACTTTCCAGTCGCCAATCCCTGCTATATTTTCCAGACTTGGTTTTATTGCGGAGATGCATCCGCTGCATTTAAGATTTGTCTTGAACCGGAGAGTTTCCATCGTATTATTGAGTTAGTGTTTATAAAAAAAAAGTGCCTGAAGTTTGGAGTGCAAAAGTTCTTTTCTTTAGCAATCAGTTAATCCGCATACCTCGTCCTGATGCTCAATCTCCACCGTGGTATGTTCAATTCCTAATCCTTCCATTTTTGCCCGTATGTCTTGTTTTAACTGCTTTGTATGCTCTAATGTCAGGTTGCCGGCTACGGTCACATGAACTGTAAGTACGTGGTAAATTCCATCCATCGACCACACGTGAAGATCATGAACCCCTGTAACCTCTTGGATTGATAATAGCTGCTTTTCAATATCTGCCATCTGCTTAGTTTCCGGAATAGCCTGAAGGAATATCCGTAACGTACTTTTCAGGTTCTTCCATACGTTCCATAAAATATAGATGGTGATAAGGATTGATAACAATGGGTCGAGCAGGGGTAGAGGATAAAAGTTCATGACGATACCCACAATAAGTACAGCTGTCCAGCCTAAAACATCTTCAACCAGGTGAAGGGAAATCACTTTTTCATTCAGGGAATTGCCTTTCTTTAGCCGTATAGCAGCAATTCCATTCACTATTATCCCTGCCAATGCCAGAAAGAACATTCCCTTTGCATGAATATGTTGCGGATGAAAAATTCTTGGTAAAGCGATAATAATGACTAAAATGGAACCTGTCAGAAGTACCAAAGAATTGATAAACGCACCAAGTACAGAAAACCGCTTGTAGCCAAATGAAAAATGATTATCGCGGTCCCTGCCCGAAAGTCGTTGGAAATACCATGCCATTCCAAGTGATATGGAATCACCCAGATCATGAACGGCATTGGAGATTATGGATACAGAATTAGTAAAAACACCTCCTGTAATTTCCAATATTGCAAATACGACATTCAGGAAGAAAGCAAGCCTTATGCGGCTTTCCTTAGCGTGTTGCTGATGGTTTTGATGTTGGTGATTATGTCCCATAAACTTCAATCATATTTTAACAGATAAAAGCCTGAGACTATTGGCAACAACCGAAACTGAACTCATTGCCATGGCAGCTCCCGCAATCATCGGGCTGAGGAGCATACCGGTAAATGGATATAAAACACCTGCAGCAAGAGGTATTGCAATGATATTGTAAAGAAAAGCCCAGAAAAGGTTATGCCTTATCTTTTGAATGATGGCTTTGGATAAACGAAATGCAGAAACTGCATGTTCAAGATCGCCAGCCATGAGCGTTATTCCGGCACTCTCCAGTGCAATATCCGACCCTCTTGCCATTGCAATGCCAACATCAGCCTGCGCCAGGGCATACGAATCATTGATGCCATCGCCTATCATAGCTACTTTTCTTCCTTCTTTCTGCAACTGTTTGATAAAATCTCCTTTCTGATCAGGAAGGCAATTAGAAAGCACTCTTGATATTCCTGCCTGGGAGGCAACGAGATTAGCAACTTCAGCGTTGTCGCCAGTGAGTATAATAACTTCAATATGCATGTCTTTAAAACTCTTGATCGCCTTAATTGCATTAGGTTTCAGAGAGTCCGCCAGACCGAAAATGCCAAGGATTTCATCCGTGTTGCCAAACAGGATAATCGTCATGGCCTTCCTTTTTAATTCTGCGATCTGCATATTAGCTTCTTTACTAAAGGTCACTTTATTATCATTCATGAATACTTCGTTACCGGCATAGTATATTTTGCCATCAATCCTGGCCTGCACACCCGCGCCCCGGTTCTCAATAAATTCAGCGGGAGCTATTTCTAACTGTGAGATCCCCGGATGTATTGTCTCCAGGTGTTTGCAGATTGATCCTGCCAAAGGATGAAAGGACAGGCGCTCTATTGCATAGAGTATTCCGGCTGTACTTTCTTCTGCTTTATCATTGATCCACCAGGAATCAGTAACATCAGGTTTGCCAGCAGTTAATGTACCTGTCTTGTCTAAAACCACTGTATCAACCTTGTATGCCATCTGCAAGCTGCTGACGTCTCTGACGAGAATACCCCGGCTGGCTCCTTTTCCCAGGCCAACAATCAAAGCAGTTGGAGTGGCAAGGCCAAGCGCGCATGGGCATGCAATGATGAGAACGCTCAATGCCGTCACCAAAGCAAAGTTTAATGATGGATCGGGTCCAAGGAAAAACCAGGCAAAGAATGTTATCAGCCCAATCATCAATACCACCGGAACGAAAATGGATGCGATCCGATCTACCAACTGCTGAATAGGAGGCTTTCCCGATTGGGCTTCCTGAACAAGTCCTATGATGTGCGAAAGTAAGGAATCAGAGCCTGAACCTGTTGATTCGATAAGCAGGCTTCCTTGCTGGTTCAGAGTGCCTGAAAAAACTTTGTCGCCTGCGATTTTGATTATTGGAATTGCTTCTCCGGTGATTGAACTCTGATCTACAAATGACTCTCCTTTAATTACCTTCCCATCGGCAGGGATTCGTTCTCCGGGCTTAACTTCAATCAGATCGCCATAAATAACCAGGCCCGGACTGATAGATATCTGTATGCCATCGCGTTTAACTGTAATTGTTTTGGGCTGAAGCCCGGCAAGCTTTTTTATAGCTGATGATGCTTTTGATCTGGCCTTTTCTTCTAATACCTTTCCGGTAAGAATAAATGTGATTATGATGACTGCTGATTCGAAATATACATGCGTTAAATGCCCTGGCTGTATGAGTAATTGCGGGGCAATAGTGTTTACAAGGCTGAAAATGAATGCTGCCCCTGTGCCGGTAGCTACCAGTGTATCCATATTTGCTGTGCGGTGTCTTGCTTGCTTCCAGGCAGTAACGTAGAATCCCGACCCGCTATAAACTATTACAGGCAATGACAAGAAGAGCATTATCCAGCGATCGGTGGCTGAAACGGTGTGCGATAGCATCGCAATTGCAAAAACAGGAATGGAAAACAAAATTGATACGACTAATTTGTAAACCATTCTTTTCATCTGCTTTTTATCTATTGCGGCAAGTTTATCCTGAATGTCTTCAATATCGATGATGAGATCATAGCCAATATCTTTAACAGCTTTACGCAGTGAACCGAGAGAGAGAGAGGAACTATCGAATGCTACTCTGACCGAGCGGTCGGCATAATTCACCGAAGCGTCCTTAACATCAGGCATAGCTTTAAGCATTGATTCCACGCTTAAAGCACAGGAAGCACAAGACATCCCTGTTACCGGTAAAGAAATTTTTACAATTCCAGCCATAGTAATTTACATTCCCTGATACTAACAACCGAGTTGGAAATGTGTTTGCATTTTCCATTCGGAATATTTCAGCGGTAAATTTACGGATACTCTAGTTGCCGGGAGTAAATTGGTTAAAAGAATGGTGAAACAAGCCAATAAATAGATATCCGGAGCATTTGGAATTAATCAGACATAATAGATTATTCAGCAAAAAGGACGCTCTAAGAGCATTCAGTAGTGAAGTTAAATAATTCATTATTTTTGATTTGCTTTAGCAGGACTTGATAATTTGTTTATTTTAGATAATTGTTTTTGAATCTGTTTTCTGATAAATGGTTAATTTATATGAAAGATCCATACGCAAAAGGCGACCGGAAGAGACAGAAGGAAGAAAAGCACCAGATGCGTGCCGGGCAAAAAGCATGGCGTCGTAAGCACCGGATTGCCTCGTGGCAGCGGTTCAGGAAAAGCATGGCCGACTTCTTTGCAAACCCTTTTGTAAAAAAGCAGCTAACTCTTGAGGAACAGGAACAGCAAAGCATTAGAAATGTGAGGCGGTTTTATAAGAAGGATCGTTTTGCTAAAGGGGACCGGCAAAGGCAGAAGGAAGAGAAAAAGCAAAGGAATGCTGTGATTAAGGCATCACGCCGCAGACATAAAAATGTGCAAAGGCAGGAATTCCGCAAACGCCTGAATGAATTCTTTTCAAACCCCTTTTCAAGAAAACAGTTGACACCTGAAGAACTCAGTCAAAAACGTGCTAAAGAACGCTGGAGGCTAGAACGAGCTAAAGATCGCAGAAAATTGTTGTCAAAGGTTGTAAAAAACCCTTACCGGGCCATATTTCCAAAAAAATGGAGTGCTCAAGAGGTTGGTTATGTGCCTCATCAAACCAAGAAAGACAGGAAAATACTTGCAAAGAAAAAGCGTATAGAAATGAAGAATAACTTTAGGTTTGTATTAGCCACTCCTGACCTGAGAAAAAAGTTAGTATTTACTTTTTTGCATTCTTTAGCCTTTTATTTACTTTCCTTTCTATTGATTTATGTAATTTACCAATTGGCAACAATTTTTATTGCCAGAGGCTTCCATATACCTGTGGTGTGGTATTACTACCGATTAAAGTTTCCACTATATACCTTTTCCCATTTATATACACCTTCTGCTCTGGTTACTATTTTTGGCTCAGGGCCGGCAATTTCATTATTGTTGGCTCTTGTTTTCCTGAGGTTGTTCTTTAATAATAACATCTATTCCAAAAACTTTCAGTTATTTTATCTGTGGGGCATTATTCATGGCCTTAACATGTTCTTTGGTGCCTACATTGTAGGGTTTCTTACACGCACCGAATTTATATATACATCCGAATGGTTGTTAATGAGCAGAATATACGATGTTGAGGAAATAATTTTCACCATACTCTCTCTGGGAATCATGATACTTGCGGGGAGGCAGTTAACATCCATGTTCCTGGTTTCGTCAGGATCGGTAACTCTTGTAATACCCGAATACAGACTATTTTTTATCATTTGCCAGGTATTGCTGCCATGGATGGCCGGTGGAGTCATATTCTTCGTGATAACCACTCCAACATATTACATCCCGTTCCTTTTAAAGACAATTACTCCTGGGCTGCTATTAATTCCATCGCTTTTTACATACAATTCACTGCGCAACGAGAGCATTCATTATTCGGGTTTGATCCGACGTAACTATTTCAGGTGGAGCATCGTGATCGTTGTTATTGCGCTGCTGTTCTTTTACAGGGTAGTACTTAATTTTGGATTAAAGCTGAATCAGTAAACTGGTGAAGTGTCAATTCACCTAAGTGAAGGATAATTCTAATGATGCCTTTGGCTCCGGTGGTCAGGTTCATGGTTCTTTGTTTTGAACACAATACCTGCCTGCTGCAGGCAAGGGCACATAGGTCATATGAAAAAGACACATAGAAGAAATGATATGCCAATAAAAAAAGCACCTACCAGAGGAGTTCACAATAGATGCTTCTGATTTTTCTTTTATGCCGTCAGGCAGACTTGTTGCATTTTTTTTGCTTTATATATAAGGAGAATACAGAATACAGGAGTCGGAATTTGAAAATTCTTCTGGATTCTGGCTTCTGATACTCCGCTACTCTGCGGTGGCGTAGTTCATTAATTCATTATTTTTGATTTGCTTGAGTGTGATTTGAAAATTTGTTTATTTTAGAGCATTGTTTTTAAATCTATTTTTTGATAAGGGGTTAATTTATATGAAGGGTCAACACGTTAAAAGCGACCGGCAAAGGCAGAAGGAAGAAATGCGAGAGATACACGCCGGGCAAAAAGCATGGCGTCGTAAGCACCGGGCTGCTTCGAGGCGGCGGTTTCTGCAACGGATAGTCAACTTCTTTAAAAACCCTTTTGCCAAAAAGCAGCTAACTTTTGAGGAACAGGAAGAACAAAGGAAAAAAAATGCGAGGCGGCATCATAAGAAGGATCTTTATGCTAAGGGTGACCGGCAAAGGCAGAAGGAAGAAAATCGCCAGTTGCATGCAGGACAAAAGGCGTGGCTTCGAAAACACCGGATGCATTCATTGCATCGGTTTTGGATAGGTATAACTAACTTCTTTACAAACCCTTTTGCAAAAAAACAGATAGGTCTTGAGGAACAGGAACAGCAAAGCATTAATAATATAAGGCGGCTTCACAAGAAGGATCGTTATGCTAAGGGCGACAGGCAAAGGCAGAAGGAAGAGAAAAAGCAAAGGAATGCAGTGATTAAGGCATCACGTCGCAGACATAAGAATGCTCAAAGGCAGGAATTTCGCAAACGCCAGAGGGAATTCTTTACAAACCTCTTTTCAAGAAAAAATCTGACACCTGAAGCGCTCGCTCAAAAACGTGTTAAAGAACGCTGGCGTCGCGAACGAGATCTAGATCGCAGGAAAATGCTATCGTCGTTCCTGAAAAATCCTTACCGGGCCATTTTTCCCAAGAAATGGAGTTCCAAAGAGGTAGGTTATTTGCCTCATCAATCTAAGAAAGACAGGAAAATACTTGCCAGGAAAAAGCGTAAAGAAATGAAGGAAAATTTCAGGATTGTACTTGCCACTCCTGATCTGAGGAATAAGTTTGCATTTACTTTTTTGCAATCTTTAGCATACTATATACTTTCCTTTCTGCTGATTTATGTAATTTACCAGCTGGTAACAATTTTTATTGCAAAAGGATTCAATATACCTGTGGTGTGGTATTACTACCAATTAAAGTTTCCACTCTATACCTATTCCAATTTATATACACGTGCTGCCTTGGTTACTATTTTTGGCTCAGGGCCGGCAGTTTCATTAGTATTGGCTATTGTTTTCATGCGATTGTTCTTCTATAAAAACCTCTATTCCAAAAGCTTTCAGTTATTCTATCTCTGGGGCATTATTAATGGCCTTAATATGTTCTTTGGTGCTTACATTGTAGGCTTTCTTACCCGCACCGAATTTATATATACATCCGAATGGTTGTTAATGAGCAGTGTATTCGATGTTGAGGAAATAATTTTTACCACACTTTCCCTGGCAATCATGGTACTTGCAGGGAGGCAGTTAACATCCATGTTCCTGGTTTCGTCAGGATCGGTAACTCTTGTAACACCCGAATACAGACTGTTTTTTATCATCTGCCAGTTATTCCTTCCATGGATGGCCGGTGGAGTCATATTCTTCCTGATAACCACTCCAACATATTACATCCCGTTCCTTCTAAAAACTATTACTCCAGGGCTGCTATTAATTCCCTCGCTTTTTACATACAATTCACTGCGTAACGAGAACATTCATTCTTCGGGTTTGATCCGGCGTAACTATTTCAGGTGGGGCATCCTCATCGTTGTTGTTGCGCTGCTGTTCTTTTACAGGGTAGTATTGAATTTTGGATTGAAGATAAATCAGTAAGATAGTGAAGAGTGAATTCACCTAAATGAAGGATAATTCTAATATTATTCTTTCCACTGATATACAATGATTTTTGGCTCTGATGTTCACTTAAATTTGTATGCATGTTTGTGTAATTTATGCCTTTGGCTGCGGTGGTCAGGTTCAGAGTTCTTTGTTTTGAACCACATACCTGCGTAGGCAAGGGCACTTAGGTCACATTGAAAAAAGACACAAAGAAGATATTGTCAGCCAATAAAAAAAGCATCTACCGGTGGAGTTCACCAATAGATGCTTATAAAGCTGATAGCCTTTAGCTGCTGACTGCTGACTGGTAGCTGATTGAACTTGCTAAAAGCAAACAATCAAAGGCCAATAGCTTTTTTTTCTAATCAGAAACCGAATCCTTATCGTTCTGCTGTAATAGCTTACTGGCTCCGTAAGCTAAACCCATTGCAAGTAATATACATAAACCACCTCCTATTGGTGCTCCACCACCAATGGGGCCTCCCACGATGGGGCCGCCTGATTGACTGCCAGGTAAAGGCTGGGCCTGTGCAAGGTAGCCGGCCAATACAATTAGTGTAACGAGTGCAATAATTTTAATTGTCTTTTTCATGATGTTATTTCTTTGATTATATTCGGATTACTTAGTTTACAAATACTTTCCCGGTGGAAATTTCCTTTAGCGTGATCACTTTCACGAGAAGTATGCCAGTGTATTTTCCCACATCCACTTTATCGGAAAGGTTACCGGTAAGATGGGTGCTGCTGATCAGGCGGCCTGTAATGTCATAAACATCTATACTTCCTGGTAAGGAATTCGGGTTGCTGATATATACCATATTCCGGTTGCTGTATATGCCAATTTGTTTGAATACGGTTTCATCAATACCATTGGCCTTTTTGAAGTGGAGATTGAAGCGATGTTCCATATCACCCGGAGCAGCAGTGAAACTATAAACAGGGTTCTGCCTCAGGTCCTGGGTGGTGTTGGTCATTAAATCTTCCAACAGCAGCGGAGTTTCAACATCAAAGCTTTCAATGCCAGTAGCCTCAAGGGTATAAGTGTTTTCGGCACCTGCTTTAAAGCCCACGGCCACATCGGAATTGGTTTCTATACCAGGCAAAGTGTTGACTGCTGCAATTTCATCCGGAAGTATCGAATATAACTGAGGGGCAGCTTCTATGCCAAAGAGTTTATAAGCATCAAACGCCTGGTCGAAACTTGGAGTTGACTCTGCAAAGTAACGGACATAGGTTTTGTCGGAATATCCGTTGCCATTCACGCTTAGTTTCAACATTTCAGGAACACTATTGCTATTCTTCATAAATGCACCTGCATTTATTTTAGCTACATTGGCCAATGTCAGGTTGTTTGTTCCGGAAGAAGTTCTGATAAAAAATCCCTGGAGTGCAGCAATAGTTCCCGGGATTGTACTTGCTCCCATTGAAGGAGTTAAATATTGTGTCCCGTCCCATACATAGGCTGTGGCGTTCATACCTGCAGGGGTACTGCATAAAGCCGGATTAATACCACAAGGATAAGGATTGCCCACAAG
Organism: uncultured Lentimicrobiaceae bacterium; assembly: GCA_964511085.1. Taxonomy (GTDB): domain Bacteria; phylum Bacteroidota; class Bacteroidia; order Bacteroidales; family DASVHX01; genus DASVHX01. Next base: position 3,147 of record CAZEDO010000052.1, on the reverse strand, counting down.
GTGGTATCCTGGTCCATAGCCAGGGGCAGCAGCAGTATAGGACATGTCACTATAGGCTACTGGCGAGGCTTGCAGGGTGCCTGCGAAACTTAGTGTATGTGTGCCTGATGGGAAATTTATACTATAACCGGTCAGAGGCTGAACCTGGTCATTGGTTACAAGGCGGGACCATGCACCGTCCGCTTCTACAAATTTATCAAGGAATGCATCCAGGAATAGTGAAGTTGCTGAAGCTGAAACAGATGTTGTAAGAGGCGAGATAAACAAATGCCATGCGGCAAGACCTGTTGTAATATCACGCTCAACAGTTGCTGATACTCCTGCATTGTTGTCGATAAGCGATCCGCCTGATTTTACCAGAAGAGCGGAAGTGCCGGCATTGTTAGTGAGGGTACCGTTAACAGAAAAGCCTTTGCCTGAATTAATGCTTAGGCTCTCCCCGGTATTAATTGTAATATTCTGCGCAGTAGCTGTAATATCTATTAATGTGTTATTGCCAATAGTAAATGACCACGATGGAAAAGTCTGGATTGTCGCACTTCTTGTCCAGTTTGCAGCATTGCAGATCAAGGATGGTAGCGCGCCGTTTGCCAATGTCATTGGGCCACTGTAATATCCATTATCTTCCTCGGTTGAGAAGCTGACAGCCGTTGAATAAACTGCGAGCGATACAGGTAAATAGGACTGATTACTGGTGGCAACTCCTGTGGTGATCCAATTTGTTGAAGAAACGCCGGCGATAAAACCTGGGGATAGGGAACTACCCTGATAGGCTAGAATCTGGTCTCCGGATGTTGATAGTCCGGTGAGGCCGCCTGACATAGTTCCTCCACCTGTTACAGTTGTGCCTTGAATTTGTATTATTGCACCTTTTGCTAATCCTCCTGCAGGTACAGAATAAATGCCGGTGTTTTCATTTGAAGTAAGCACTCCACCTGTCCATGCATTATCTGTAAAGCTGATCTGGGTACCTTCAGGTATGGCATTCATAACGAGAAAAGCAAATTTATCAGGATCGTCTGTACCATATCCTATAAAGAGAATATCTCCAGGCGCAAGAGCGGCAAAAACAGAAAATAAATTGCTTACAGCGTCAGTCAATCCTGATAAAGATGCAGTGAGAGTAAGGGAATTACCTGTAGTTGTATGAACAATATTACCGGCCGTACCAAACCCAAGTGTCAAAGAGGCTGTTACCGGGCCTGTCATTGTACCTGTAGAGGTAAATGCCACTGAACCAGTTTTGTCATGATCACGGTTATTGTTGGCATCTGTAGCTTCAATAGTTACAGCAGGCGACATAGTCGAATTAACCAAAGTGCTGCCTGGCTGCTGAACAAATTTCAGTTTTGATGAAACAACATCAATCAACATCTGATTGGAGGTTGTAGCACCGGAAAATGTCGTAAGAAAAGTGGACCCTGTTGCATCAGCTACAAAACCATGAGATGAGGCCGGAACCTGAAACTGCATAATCTGATTATCAGTCAATCCTGAAGTTTTCAGATAAACAAACAGCGAAATAGTGATACTACTGCCATTTGCAACGTTCAGGTTACCAGTTGTAATCGGGAACACGAGAGAAGTGACGCTTATAACCGGAGTTCCGGTTGTCACGAATGTGCTTCCTCCATCTATTGAAAGTTTAACTCCCTGAATTGCATTTGCCCAATTGGCAATATTACCTGCTGCAGGAAATACAGTAACCTGGGTCACTTTTGTAGGATAGCCATCAGTTCCAACATCATTAATTTTGAATTTGAATACTTCAACAGCCTCAGGGTCTGTGTCGGCCAATGAAGAAATAAGGACCGGATCAGCCTGTGTGGCAGGAACATTTACGTATGAGTCCGCATCGTTTGGAAAGCTCGTTGTTCCATTGGTGCCCGGAATTGTTCCGTCAGTTTTGTAGTTGTTGGTTTCGTTATTTGCACCGTTATAGTTATAAGGTATAATGGTAAAATAGTAGCTTGTTCCAGCGCTTAGGCTTCCAATACTTGCTGATGTTGCAGATGAACTTGTTACGAGAGTGGCGACAGTGCCATCTCCGACAGCCGTTCCAACAGTATATGCGGTTCCATCTGTTGGAATGCCTGTTGGTGCAGAACCTGTTTTTTTCAAAATCAGATATCCTGCAGCGTTTGAAATTGTGTTTAAAGCATCAAAAGATAAATCAATCTGTGTTTGAGAGAACACACTATTTGTAAAAGTTGTAGTGTGTGTTGATGGCTCTGTAGAGAATGTCCAGAAACTTATTTCATTACTACTTAAAGTTGTGCCGATTCCGTTTATAGCGTAGGCTTTGTAAAAATAACTTGTGCCTGCTGAGAGCGTGATGCTTTTTGAATAAGTTCCTGTAGTAGTGCCACCTTCCGATGTGGGGTTGTCAGTAATGGCTACACCGGTAGTTATCTTATAACAAAACCCCCGGTCAGTAATTGCAGAACCTCCATCTGAGCTGATATTTCCGTTAAAGGTCGCGGAAGTAGCTCCTATACTTGAAACAGCACTGGCAGTGAGAAGAGGAGCTGTATTGCTATATGGCGTTGAAGTAACTGCAATATTGTCTATCGAAATTTTTGGTTGCGAACCAGCGGGTGTTCCTCCTGTAGTCGTGCTAAATTCATATAATCGCAGCCGTGCAGTTGCAGAATTGTTAAAAACAACTGGCAAAGCAATAGTTGTTATACTTGCGCTGGAAGCAACATTGTTTCTGGCAGTATATGGCAAATTAGTACCCGTTATTTCTGTATAAGTTGTTCCGTTTGTAGAATAAAATAATTTGAGTTTTGAATCTCTGTCACCAGTACTATTAAATACTGTAGCGACATCAAAACTTATTGTACCTGCATTTCTTGCTGTAAAATCCAAAAACAAATCAATTGCACATGAATTAGCAGTACTTGTGGATAGCATCTGAATATTAGCCGTTCCTCTTTGAACACCGCCACTACTGCCAGTTACAAAAGTAGCAGTTGATGTAGAAATTTTAATACCGTCGCCTACTGTCCCGGTAGCATTAACAGCAACTGAACCCCATTCAGTACAGTCAGTTCCATTAAAACCATTTGGCCAATTTGTCGTGTTCACAATGTTTGTAAATGCTTCGGCATAATCTCCACCTGACATAACGTAAGGAATTGGTCC
>CAZEDO010000051.1:0-25864 GCA_964511085.1 uncultured Lentimicrobiaceae bacterium | reverse complement strand
CGTATGTAATATATTGGTAATTAGCATATTATAAAATATTACCGGACTGTTGATATTTCAAATTCATTGATAGAATATTCTACTTCATATTTTTTATATGGATTTATGCTGAAGTTGGAATTGTAAAGTTATGTCTGATCGTGGTGAAAATATAAATTAATCGGTAAAAGTTGAAATTATATCGCCATCCTGTTGGAAAATTCCAGGCCAGGGCAAAAACCTATCCTGATATATTGAAACAAACCAAAGAGATATCCGCATTATTACCAGGTTATAGTATATTTGTCTGATTTGAAAGATTAAATCTGCACCATTAATTATTTGCAAAATGAAAACGGATTATATCTCAATATTTACATTATTCATGCTTCTGCTATCAACGCCTGTTTTTTCACAAAAAGGCCTTTTGTTTGATGAGAATAATATTGAAATAACATGGGAACTTCTTTCAAACAATTACAATAAGGAGCATCTCAATCTTTCGTCCCTAACTATTAAAAATACAGGAAAGGATATTTTACCTTCCAGTGGCTGGACGATCTACTTTAATTACAACCGGGAATTGTTTCCTGCTTTGGCCACTGGCCCTTTTGTGATTTCGCATGTTAACGGCGACATATATCAACTAAAACCATCTGCTAAATTTACAGGTTTGAAGCCCGATGATTCCCTCCTGATTACTTATATTTCTGATGGCTCTATCCTTAACTTTACGGCTGCTCCATGTGGCATGTATATCGTTTGGGATGCAAATCCCATAAAGGGTATGACTCTTAATAATTATATAAATAAACCTATCAGAGATACAACTATAGCTTTTGTTACGCCTGAAGATACTTATAATAAAAACAAATTGATTTATGATATTCCTTTTCAAAGTCTGCCGAAAATTTTCCCAACCCCGGTTTTGATCACAGAAGGAAGCGGAGAATTTATCCTGGATACAAATGTCCGGATTGTTGCTGACCCATCATTCTCCGGCGAAGCAAATTATCTGTCGGACGAGTTAAACTTAATAATTGGGAAGAAACTGACAATTATTCCTGCTTCGCAATCTTCCAAAGAAATTGTACTATCCAGAGCTCCTTTAGCTCAAGAAGCATATCAACTGGATATTCTGCCTGGGAGGATTGTAATTGCCGCATCGTCCGGAGCGGGTATCTTTTATGGAATTCAGTCACTAAAATCATGTATGCCAGTTACTGCGTGGAAAAAAAATCAAACTTCGGTTAACTTGCCTGTAGTGCATGTTGAAGATGAACCACGTTTTGGATTCAGGAGTCTAATGTTGGATGTTGCACGTAATTTTCAGCCGAAAGCCGAATTACTGAAAGTGATTGATCTGATGTCGCTTTACAAATTGAATACGCTTCACCTCCACTTCTGCGACGACGAAGGCTGGCGTATTGAAATACCATCCTTGCCCGAACTTACGGAAGTTGGCGGCAGGCGTGGACACACGCTCAACAGCAAAGAGTTTCTTCCTGCATCCTATGGTGCCGGACCAGAACCCGGACATATGCCGGCAAGTGGTTATTATTCAAGATCTGAATTCATCGAAATTTTGAAATTCGCTACTGAAAGACACATCCGGGTGATTCCGGAAATTGAGTCCCCAGGCCACAGCCGCGCTGCTATTAAAGCCATGGACCTTCGATACAGCCGGTTTATTGAGCAAGGTGATAAAGCTGAAGCTTTGCGTTTTTTGCTTCGAGATTTAAAAGATGAATCCAGATATAAATCTGCCCAGTTATGGACTGATAATGTGATGTGTGTTGCACTTCCATCAACCTATAGTTTTATAGAAAAAGTTGTTGATGAACTGATAGAAATGTACAATGAAGCCGGTGCCCCTCTAACAACTATTCATCTTGGCGGAGACGAAGTTCCTGAAGGTGCATGGGAACATTCTCCTGCATGCAATGCGCTTATTGCTAATAATCCTGTAGTTCGTTCAATTGATGATCTCTGGTATTATTATTTCAATAAAACGGATGAGATTTTGAAGAAACGAAACCTTGCTTTGTCAGGCTGGGAAGAGATAGCAATGCGAAAATCGATAATTAGAGGTGAAAAACACTATATACCTAATCCTGATTTTGTTGATCGTGACTTCAGGGTGCATGTTTGGAATAATGGGATTGGCTGGGGCTCTGAAGATTTACCCTACCGACTGGCAAATGCAGGATATAATGTAGTACTTTCATGCGTTAGCAATCTGTATTTTGATCTTGCTTACGAGAAATCGCCGGAGGAACCTGGCTATTACTGGGGTGGATTTATTGATACCGACAAACCGTTTTATTTCATTCCTTATAATTATTACAGGAATATTAAAGAAGATACTGAAGGTAATCCAATAGATCCTTCCATGTTCAATGGTAAAGACCGTCTCACTGATTTTGGGAAATCTAATATAATTGGAATACAGGGACAATTATTTGCTGAGAACCTGAGGAGTACATCTGTTCTTGAATACCTGCTTTTACCAAAACTCCTTGCGCTTGCTGAACGAGCCTGGGCCTCAGACCCTTACTGGGCTCAGGAAAATGACAAAGAAAAAAGAATGAGTCTGTACAATAATTCATGGTCGGTGTTTGTAAATACGCTTGGTAAAAAGGAATTGCCTCGTCTGGATTATTACCCAGGTGGATTAAATTACCGGATACCTCCCATCGGTGCCATTGTTGATAATGGGAAGGTGCATGCTAATATTCAATTACCCGGTTTCATTATCCGATATACCACGGACGGAACTGAACCTACAACAGCAAGCAGAACCTATTTTGTCCCAGTTTCTGAGAAAAGATTGATAACATTCTGTGCATTTGCTAAGAATGGCAGAAAAGGAAGATCAATAAGAATCTGGAATAAATGACTAATTGAATAAATAGTATTCCAAAGCTCTAAATTATGCTCTTAAATTCCAACCTGAATTATTGCTCAGATTTAAAGCCCAACTCTACTGTTATTAGAGCGCTCCGGCCAAATATCACCGAAATTCTTTACTTCCTGTTTTTTTTTACAAAGCTCTCGGCTTTCTTTCCGATGCCAGTTTCCTTAACACTTCAGCCGGATTTTCGAAACGATTGGTAAGCATCATGGAAGCAATAATATATGGTTTAAATCCGGCCTCTTTGTACAAAGGAACCCTGTAACGTTCAAAAACGGAAGCTTCCACTTCACCCTGCTTGCAGGAAACCCCTGAAATGTCAGCCGGAAGGCAATGCATGTATAAGGCTTCACCATTTCTGGTGAGTTTCATCTTCTCCTCAGTACATTCCCAGTCCTTGAAACGTGCGTTATTGGCAAGACATTCCTTTTCAAGTCCTTTCAAACCGTCATGATCATTGGCACGAAGCAATCCTGTACGGCGTTGCATTACATTGAAAGGCGCCCAACTCTTGGGATACACGATATCGGCATCTTTAAAAGCTTCATCCATAGAGTTAACAACCCTGAAGCTACCTTCGCTTTCAATAGCCTGTTTGCCGGCAAGTTCTACCACTTCAGGAATTAGTCCGTAACCTTCGGGATATGCCAGATCTACATGCATTCCCAGCCGGGTCATAAGGCCGATGATAGCCTGAGGAACAGAAAGTGGCTTGCCATAACTCGGCGAATAGGCCCAAGTCATAGCTATTTTTTTTCCTTTCAGGTTTTCCATCGAACCAAATACTGTTTTAAGATGAAGCAGGTCGGCCATGCTTTGGGTAGGATGGTCAATATCGCATTGCAGGTTTACAATACCCGGACGCTGAGGAAGAACGCCATCGGCATATGCTTCATCAAGTGCAGCACCGACTTCGCGCATGTAAGTGTTACCGGCGCCAAGGTACATGTCGTCGCGTATACCAATTATATCGCTTAAAAAAGAGATCATTGCGGAGGTCTCACGTACAGTTTCCCCATGGGCAATCTGAGATTTACCTTCGTCCAGATCCTGAACAGCCAGACCTAATAAATTACTTGCTGAAGCAAAAGAAAACCTTGTGCGCGTCGAATTATCGCGGAATTGCGAAATAGCCAGTCCAGAATCGAAGCAACGGGCCGAGATGTTATCGTCACGAAGGAACTTCAAGGCATCAGCAACCAGCAGTATAGTTTCCAGATCGCCATAGCTTTTTTCCCAGGTTAATAGAAAATCTTTCTGGTATAGTGAGAATTCTGTTTCTTCCAGTTTCCTTAATAAAGAGTCAAATGTCATGTCCATGGTATTTATTTTAAGAAGTGTATATTTTGTAGAAGTTCAAAGTACTTAGAGTTTAGAGTACTTAGAGTTTGGTTTTTATTAACTTCAGGCACTCCAAACTTTAGGCACTTTAGGCACTATATTTACACTAGGCACTAATATAAAAAGCAATCGCGGCATAGAAAGCTGAAGCTGCAACGAGATCGCTCACGGGAACTTTTTCGTTTGGTGCATGTGCCAGCACTTCGTTCCCCGGACCAAAACCAATACAAGGAATTTTATAGTACCCGTTAATGGTGACACCGTTAGTAGAGAATGTCCATTTATCAATAAGCGGTTTTTTATTAAAAAGACCAACAAATGCCTGATTGGCACTGCTTACCAGAGGATGATCTTCGGCTATTTTCCAGGTAGGATAATACTTCTCCATACCATAGCGCAAGCCGGTGTAGGATGTTTCCTCGTACTGCAGCACCACCACTTCAGCATCCATATCTTTAACAATTTCCTGAATTTCAGCAACAGCCGATTCCTTTGTTTCGCCCCATGTAAGCCGGCGATCGATATGAATTTTAGCGTAATCAGAAACAGCACAGAGGGAAGGACTTCCCGAAATAAACTCCGCCAAAGCAGCACTACCCTTGCCTAAGAATTCATCGCTGGCAAGGCGTTCGTTTAGTTTTTCAATTTCGAGGCAGGCACGGGAAGCCATATAAATTGCATTTTTGCCTCGTTCGGGTGCCGATCCATGAGCAGATACACCCCTGAAAGTTACTTCAATTTCCATCCGGCCACGGTGCCCGCGGTAGATGTTAAGGTTGGTAGGTTCTGTTATAACTACAAAATCAGGCGTAATTTGTTCTTCTTCCACAATATATTTCCAGCAAAGGCCATCACAATCTTCTTCGATAACTGTGCCGGTAAAATAGATAGTCAGATCGCGGTCGAAGGCAAGTTCTTTTAGTATACGCCCTGCGGTAATAAAGGCAGCAGGTCCGCCTTTCTGGTCAACAGTTCCGCGACCATGAACAAAGCCTTCGCTGATTTCTCCTGAGAAAGGATCGCTGGTCCAGTTTGCAATATTTCCGACATCAACAGTATCGATATGTCCATCGAAAGCCAATATTTTACTACCGTGCCCGATACGACCAATCACGTTTCCTAAATTATCAATGCGGGCATCATCAAATCCGGCTTCAATCATTTGACGCTGAAGTTCTTCCGCAACAGCCTGTTCACCAAGACTTAGTGAACGAATTTTAACAAGTTTAGATAAGTTTCCGGCAGTGTAATCAGCATAAGATTCAGCCAGTTTATTAATTTTTAACAGCATATCTTTCATAGTTCAGGTCTTTCTAATTTCGGCAAAAGTAGAAAATTTCCGGCCAAACAAGTAGCAAATTGCATTTTACCTTCGTGAAGATTAGATGACCACTGCTATAGTTAACATCAAACCAATCGATGGCCGAAAATTAATTGTTACATTGATATCAAAGCAGGACATTGATCAATAATTTTAGCTTATTTTGCATTCAATAAATCGTATTAATATTTGAATTTTCGAAAGATCGGAACAACAATCAACAAGAAATCCAGAATCTTATGAAAACAACTTTTTATCGCATAAATGCTGCATGTATGACAGTGTGGTTAGTCATTCTGATGGTTATTATGTCAGGTATTCTTTCGTGCAAACCCAAGCCGCTGCAAACTGAAGATAAGGTTAATAACCTGGTACAGGTCAAACATCCTGCATGGAGCAAAAATCTTTGCATTTATGAAGTAAATCTCCGTCAATACAGCAAAACCGGAAGCATTGCAGAATTCGAAAAACAACTTCCGCGACTTAAAGAAATGGGTACAGATATACTTTGGTTTATGCCAATCCATCCAATCGGATCGCTAAAACGAAAAGGTTCTCTTGGCAGCTATTACTCTGTTAAAGATTACAAAGCCATTGATCCGTCTTACGGCACTCTTGCCGATTTTAAAGCCATGGTGAAAAAATGTCATGAAATGGGTATGTATGTCATTATTGACTGGGTTGCAAATCATACATCATGGGATAATCAGCTTATTGATGACCATCCGGACTGGTATTCAAAAGATTCCCTGGGGAATTTAATTTCTCCTTTTGATTGGACAGATGTTGCTGATTTGAACTACAACAATAAGGATCTCAGATCTTATATGACCAATGCTATGAAATACTGGCTCAAAGAAACCGATATTGATGGATTCCGTTGTGATGTGGCCGGAATGGTCCCTCTTGATTTTTGGATTGATACACGAAACCAACTCGACCAGATTAAACTTGTATTCATGCTGGCTGAAGCTGAGGAAGCCCGAATGCACCAAGCCTTCGACATGACTTATGGCTGGGAATTGTATCATCTGATGAACCAAATTGCCAAAGGCAAAAAGAATGCTAATGACTTGCTTCCTTATTTCGCAAAAAATGACAGCACCTACCCTTCTGATGCTTATCGAATGTATTTTACTTCCAACCACGACGAAAACTCATGGAATGATACTGAATACGAACGCCTTGGTGACGGAGTTAAAACATTTGCAGTTCTTTCAGCCACTGTTCCGGGAATGCTTTTGGTATATACAGGTCAGGAAGCAAGTCTGAAAAAGAAACTTCAGTTCTTTGAAAAAGATCCGGTTGACTGGAGCGACCTTTCAATGATAGATTTTTATAAACCCTTATTGGCATTAAAAAAGAATAATGCTGCTCTTTGGAATGGGGTAGCAGGTGGATCATTCAACCGCATTGAAACTAATGCCGATAATTCAATCTTTGCTTATTTACGCATAAAAGACAATGCAAAGATTTTTGTAATCCTGAATCTAAGCAAAACGCAACAATCAATAACATTAAAAGGAGATGCTTATACTGGAAAATACAGGAACATCTATACCAATGAGCAGGTAAATTATTCAAAGGATATGCAACTCTCATTAAAGCCCTGGGAATACATTGTTCTCGAAAAATAGTTAAATGAACCAATTCTTCACATTGAAAATAAAACCCTGGTTATAACTTCTGATTATAACAGCAAGAAATGAAAAAGATACTCACCTTCAGTTTATTACTCATGTTATCAACTGTAGCAAATGCGCAGCAATTCCCGGATAATAGCCTTGGGAAGTTAAAAAAGCTGATAAAAAATAACAATACATATACAATCGAGACAACAAACGGTGTGGCCAGGATTATATTTTACAGTCCCGAAATTGTACGCATCAGGATTGCAAAAGGAGCATTTGGTGATGATTTTTCTTATGCTGTGGTTGGTATTCCGCAGCCATGCAATGTTAAATTAAAAGAATCTAAAGGATTAATCCTGATTCAAACCGATTCACTCAAGCTTGAAATTACAACTGATCCTGTGAGGTTTTCTTTTAAAACCGCCTCGGGAAAGTTGTTCAACCAGGACGATCCGGCATTTGGAACAACATGGGTTGGCGAAGAAGTAACCACTTTTAAGAAAATGCAGGAAGGAGAGAAATTCATTGGACTAGGCGAAAAAACCGGGAATCTTGATCGCCGGGGCGAAGGTTATACTAATTGGAACAGCGACAAGCCAGGATACAGCGTAAATGAGGATCCATTGTATTCAACATTTCCATTTTATATTGGTATTCATCACGAAGTTGCTTATGGAATATTTTTTGATAATACATTCAGGAGCAACTTCAATTTTGGTGCATCAAACAACCGTTATTCAAGCTTTGGAAGTGATGCCGGTGAAATGAATTATTACTTTATCGGCGGTAATACCGTTGCCCGGATAATCGAAAATTACACCACGCTTACAGGTCGCATTCCAATCCCACCGCAATGGGCACTTGGATACCAGCAAAGCCGCTGGAGTTACTTTCCTGATAAAGAAGTAGTGGACCTTGGCCTTACATTCAGGGATAAAAAAATCCCAATCGATGTGCTTTACCTTGACATTCATTACATGGATGCTTATAAAATATTTACATGGCATCCGCAGCGCTTCAGCCAGCCAAAAGCGATGATAAGTGAGTTGAAGAACCTTGGAATTCACACTGCCTTGATTGTTGATCCGGGAATCAAAGTTGAAAAAGGATATCCTGCCTATGAAGATGGTATGCAGCAGGATATGTTTATTAAATATCCTGACGGAACAAACTATACAGCTCAGGTATGGCCAGGATGGTGTAATTTCCCTGATTTCACAAAACCTTCAGCCCGCAAATGGTGGGGAGATAAATTCAGCGACAATGTGAAATATGGTGTAGAAGGTTTCTGGAATGATATGAATGAAATTGCTTCCTGGGGAGGAGGAAAGACCTCGTCCATTGTGAGATTTGACTGGGAAGGAAAGGGAGCTTCCTATCGTGAAGGTAAAAATGTTTATGGCTTACTTATGGCACGCAGCACATACGAAGGAACCAGCAAACTAATGGGCAGGCGCCCTCTTATTCTTACGCGGGCTGCTTATTCAGGAGCACAGCGCTATACTGCTATCTGGACAGGCGACAATGTTGGTAGCGACGAGCACATGTTGCTTGGCTGCCGGATGGTAAATTCACTGGGGATCACAGGAATGGCTTTTACCGGAGTAGATGTAGGAGGTTTTATTGGAGATGTTAACGAAGCCCTTTTTGGCCGGTGGCTCACAATAGGAACATTCACTCCTTTCTTCAGGGTACATAAACATTATGATTATAAAATGTCGGAACCGTGGTCCTATGGCACGCAAACAGAGATAATTTCGCGGAATTACATTTCACTGCGCTATCGTTTACTGCCATACATCTATTCAGCTTTCTACGAAGCATTTAAAACAGGAATGCCGGTAAGCCGTACACTTGTAATTGAAAATACTTTTGATGAAAAATGCTGGAATTATGCTTATCAGAATCAATATATGTTTGGCCCTTCGTTGCTTGTGGCTCCTGTGGAAAGCACCAAAGAAGCTACAAAAGTGCATTTGCCAAAAGGAATCTGGTTCGATCTTTTTACCGGAAAACAATATAATGGCGAACAGGAAGTACTCATAGAATGCCCGATAGAAAAATTGCCTGTTTTTGCTAAAGGTGGAAGTTTTATACCGATGCAGACAGTAATTCAGAGCACTTCAGAAAAAACCTCAGATACATTGTTCCTTCATGTTTATTACGGAAACGATCCTTCTGAATATATATATTATGAAGATGACGGGCTTACTTTTGATTACCAGAAAGGTAGTTCAATGGAACGAAAATTCCGCTTTGATCCGAAAAAAAAACAAATTGTAATTGAAGCTCCGGTTGGTCCTTATGTCAGTAAATTTTCTAAGATTGCGCTGTTGTTGCATGGCTTTAATGATCATAAAGCTAAGTTGAAAGTAAATGGACTTGGATCAGGAATGCTGGAAATTACAATTGACTTGCTCACAGCCCTTAGTGATAAAGATCCATTAAATACATACAGCCGAAAATTTCCGGAGCAAGTGATTCAGATTATGATCGATAACATTATAGACAAAGTGGCTATTGGCTGGTAATTACAACATTTCATCAAATCTAACCAAAAGATACTGATAGACTCTTAGACTTTAAACCGGTAAAAGCAAAATTGGATTACGACAACAAAATTTTGAAAACATTCAGAAGCTAATAGCCTAACAGTCTGGTAACCTGACAGTCTGAAATAAAATTACAAATCTAAAAATAATACCATGAAAAAAATAGCAGTACTTGGTGCTGGAATGGTCGGAAGTGCCATTGCCATAGATCTTTCAAAATATTTTGATGTTACTTCTGTTGATATTAATCAGGAAGCGCTTGATCATCTGAGCGGGAAATACAATATCAAAACATTCAGGTTAAATATTTCAAAATGTGAAGAACTAAAAGCATTTCTCAAAGAATATGATTTGGTTGTGTGTGCAGTCCCTGGTTTCATGGGCTACAAAACTGTGGAAGCGGCCATAGAGGCAGGTAAAGACATTGTGGACATCTCTTTTATGCCAGAGGATACAATGCTGTTGGACGAGATTGCCCGTAAATACAAAGTAACCGTCATCTGCGACTGCGGTGTTGCTCCCGGAATGCCTAATGTTATTGCAGGTTATTATAACGAAATTATGAATATTTCGCATTTTGACTATTGCGTTGGCGGATTACCTAAAGAGAGGAAATTTCCGTTTGAATACAAGGCGCCATTTTCACCTGTTGATGTAATAGAGGAATATACAAGGCCTGCGCGCTATTTAGAAAATGGATATCTGGTAACTAAACCACCGATGAGTGATCCGGAACTCCTGTTTTTTGAAAATATTGGTGACCTCGAAGCCTTTAATACTGATGGACTTCGTTCACTTATGTTTACGCTGAAACACATTCCAAACATGAAGGAAAAAACCCTTCGCTTTCCAAAACATATCGCTCTTATTCAAGCCCTTAAAACTGCAGGATTTTTCGCTAAAGAACCAGTTGACATTAAAGGTACCAGTGTTGTTCCTATGGAATTTACCAGCAAAATACTTTTTGATGTTTGGAAATTACAGCCTACCGACAAAGAGTTTACTGTAATGCGTGTATCACTCAACGGAACTCAGAACGGCAAACCTAAGTATGTGGAATACAATCTTTATGATGAATATGACTTAGAAACCGGAATTTCATCTATGGCCCGCACAACTGGATATACAGCAACTGCTGCAGTGAATCTGATAATAAATAACTTGTTTTCAGAAAAAGGAGTTTTCCCTCCTGAATTAATTGGGAAACATAAAGCCTGCTTCGATTTTATCCTGAAATATCTTGAAGACAGAAATATTCACTATACCATGACTGAGAGCTAATTTGGGTTAACTTCTGATTTTCAATTTTATTCGTTAAAGAGAATCAGCCTTCTATAAATTCAGCCAAAGGTTTAACACCGCTGTACTTTTTTGCTGCAATACTAAAAATTATTGCGGTCCAGAAAGAAAACATGGCATAAATCAACGATGGTTTTACCATATCCTGATTTTGCAAAAGTGTACCGGCAACCAGGAATGCCAGTGTTGTATTATGCACAGCAGCTTCAATGGCGATAGTATATGAATTGCTATACCCAAGTTTCGACTTGAGCCCGATTTTGTATCCGACCAAAAAGCAAACAGCATTTAACAAAAGCGCTGAGGGTAAAATTTGAAGCGATTCCTGTATTGTAATTCCCGATCCGCCTTGATTTTCGCCTGCAAAGAACTTAATTATAAAAACTACTGCCAATGCAGCTAATAAAATAATATTAAGCGGACGCTGGAGTTTAGCTGCAAAGGCAGGATTGAATGTCCTGATGAAAACACCGATGGCGGCAGGTAAAATTGTAACAACAAATATCTGGATAATTGTCTCAAAATAAGGTAGACGAATTACAGCCTCGTGTCCTGCAAAATAGCGCAAAGAAAGGTTTACAATAAAAGGAATCGAGACTAACGTTAGCAGACTGTTGATTGACGAAAATGTAATGGCAAGTGCCACATTTCCTTTGAAAAAATATGTTATTATACTGGCTGTGGTTCCGCCTGGGCAAGCAGCCAAAATTATCAGTCCCACGCTAATATCCCATGGCAATTTAAATATTAAAGTAATTAAGAATGCAATAATTGGCAACCCTAACATCTGAATCAGCAAACCAATTATTAATGACTTTGGAGAAATTAAGACATTTCTGAAGCTGACAGGAGTTAGTGACAGGCCTAATCCTATCATAATCAGCGATAATACCAGGCTGATCAGTAGGTCAATATACGTGTAAGTTGAAAAATACATAAACTCCGGAGAACAATCTCGATGACAGTTCCCGATTGATAAAAGTAACAAAATCATCTGACTCTTCTGAAATTAATGCTATTTCCTTTTCCCTTTCTACTTGTCCCTTGTACCTTTCTTCCTGTCCCTTTTAGTATTCAATCAATTCGCATATATTTACCGAAAAAAATCAGCAACATGGTAAAACGCTTTTTGATCTTCATTTTAATTCTTTCATTGGCTTCTTGTTCACTTTTTTCCCAGGAAACACAAAAGCCTGCAACTATTGAAAAACCTCAGTTAAGCCTTAGCGGTTATGTTAAAGCAGATGCAATTTTCGATTCGCGGCAAATTGTTGAAGCCCGTGAAGGATTTCTGCTGCTATATCCTAAGAACCATCAATATGATAAGTTTGGAAACGACCTTAATGAGAATGGTAGTTTTAATCAATATGCCATGACCGCCCGACTGACTTTGAAAGCAACAGGCCCGGATATACTTGGGGCCAAAGCTTTTGCCCTGATAGAAAGTGACTTTACCGGTGCTTCCAATTCCGAAAACAACAGCCTGAGGCTCCGCCATGCTTATTTTAAACTCACATGGCCATCTGTTTCATTGCTTGCCGGACAATACTGGCATCCTCTTGATATTCCTGAAATGTTGCCTTCTGTACTTTCACTTAATACCGGCACTCCTTTTCGTTCATTTAGCAGGCAGCCACAAGCGCGGGTAGATGCTAAACTCTGGAAACTTAACTTTGTTTTAGCTGCAACTTCTCAAAGGGATTATATTAATACCGGGCCTTCCGGACAATCATACAATTATCTCCGGAACAGCATTATTCCCAATCTTTTTGCACAGGTTAATTATTCAGATGATATCCTGTTTGCTGGTTTTGGCATCGATTATAAACGTCTGACTCCAAGGCTGGTAACAGATTCATTAGTAAAGGCAAATGAACATCTCGAGTGCTTTTCGGGCATTGTTTTTTTCAAAGCAAAACTAAAATTGATAACATTCAAAGCACAGGCTTCCATCGGACAAGCGCTTAATGATCATCTTATGCTTGGCGGCTACGGAGTAACCGGAATTGACACTTTAACGGACCGACGCACTTACAAGCCTCTAAATTATTTTTCAGGTTGGATTGGCGCAAATACAAATGGTCCCAGATTACAATTTGCTCTATTCGCCGGTTACAGCAAAGGATTTGGATCAAAAGCCCAAATGATCAGCTCTAATCTTGTTTATGCACGCGATCCTGATATTGAATATACTTACCGTATCTCGCCAATGGTAACATATATTGCAGGTAAGTTCTCGATTATTTCTGAAGTCGAGATCACTACTGCCGCCTATGGAAAACCTGATGGAAAATATAGAGTGAAAGACTCTTCAGAAGTAGGAAATCTGAGGGCGACGGTTGCTGGGGTGTATAATTTCTAATTTCTATTGTTACACCGGAAGTTTGAACTTCATTACAACTTCTCCTGTTTGTTTGTTAAATTCTATAGTTTGATTTTCCATGCCCATATCTTTCCCAGTTGACATTTTAAAAAGTCCGGCAAGGAACTGAATCCCTTTATTCATAACCTGTTCAATCTCCAATGCTTTTTCCTCCGGCAGTTTCTGACTATCTGCTTTTTCGGGAGTTGCCTGTTCAAATACCTGCTGTGATTCATCCAGTTCTGCCAGCAAGTCAATAGAACCTGGCTCAGCTATTGTATCTATGTTTGCTGGAATTTCCTGAGCTGCAAAGGCCAAATCCTGATCCGATATTTCAGCTTTTTCTGTTTCTGAAATAAACTCTTCAAGTTGTTGGATGAACTGGGAACGGCCCTTGGTCGAAAAATCAACAAAATTGGTGCTGCTCGCACCATCCAGCACGCCATCAAACAGATTTTGCTTTACCAGAAGCCCTGATGCGATCTGCTGCTCTATCGAGTTTCGCGTGATGAAATTAAAAATGGTCAGTTTGTTGCTTTTCTGTCCCAACCGATCGATACGGCCAATACGCTGATTCTTTTTTGCCGGGTTCCAGGGAAGTTCAAAATTAATGAGTGTGTCAGCAACCTGAAGATTTAGTCCTGAACCACCGGCTTCGGTAGATAAAAATATTTTACAATACGGATTTGTCTCGAACTTCCTGATAAGTTCACCGCGAAGTTTCACAGGAATGCTCCCGTTTAGTTCGGCAAATCCGATATTATTCTCACGCAAAATATGCCCGATTAATTTATGCACTTTCACCCACTCTGAGAAAATAATAATCTTGCGTTCGGAATTGGCTACATCCAGTTTTTCGAGTAGGATATATTTCAACTCTTCTAATTTTGGCGACTCATTCGTTTCATCGTCAATCAGATACGTCGAATCGCACACCATCCGCATACTTGCTAATAAAAGCTGCAATTTTTGAAGGTCGTAAGGGGTAAGGAATTTCTTCCGGATAATACTTGCAATACCTTTTGCATAAGCAGCATGATAGTCAGCCTGTAATGGAGAAAGGTTTAGCGGAACGTTTATTTGCTGCACATTTGGCAACTGGTTCAGGACTTTTCTTTTTTCGCGGCGTATCAGTAATGGCTCTAGCCTTTTGTTAAGTTTTTGCAGATCATAATACCCGTTTATTTTGTTATGCTTTTCAGGATCGAACAGGCAATGCTGGTAGGAAAATTCCCACAATGGCCCGAAGAAACTGGGGTTAATTGCGCTTACAATTGAGAAGATATCAATCAGACGGTTTTCGATAGGTGTGCCGGTAATTACCAATACATGTTTGTACTGCAGCCGGCGAATTGAAGAAGCTGTTTTAGTCTCGAAATTTTTAATGCGCTGCGCTTCATCTAAGATCACAAAATCGAACCCGGCTCTGTTAAGTGCCAGATGATCGCGTAAAATTGTTTCGTAATTGACAATAAAAAAGAAATGTTCCGTTTTCTGGTATTGCTTTTCCCGCTCATCGGGAAGCCCTTCTATTACCAATGCCTTTTCGTCGGAGAACTTTTCGATTTCCTTTTTCCATTGCTCTTTGAGCGAGGCAGGGCAAACGACTAAAGTTTTTCTGAAATCGAAAATCAGTTTCTTAGAAATGGCTATGCCGATAGCCTGCAATGTTTTACCCAAACCCATTTCATCAGCGATGATAGCAGCTTTCCTGAAAATGGCAAAGTCAATCCCTTCTTTTTGATAGGGATAAAGGTCTGCTTTTAACAAGGAGTAATCGGGGTTATACGACTTTTTTAGATTTTCAAGCATTTCCCCCTCAAATGCAGCTTCCACTTTTTCCTGTACCTCCGGCCTGATGAGGAAAAGCTGGTATTGCCCGGCTTCTTTCAGAAAGCCCAGGAAATTTTTAAAATCAGTATCTTCAATGAACGATGCTTTCTTAAAATATCTTGAGATCAGAAGTTGTTCGTCTACAGGCATCTTATGTGGGTAATGCCACGAAATTTTATACTCATTCAGCGGGTCGCAAAATATTTCGATAAATGGATAGGTTTTAGCTAATCGCTTATACAATGCTTTTTCCTCTTTTAGCTGCCGGAAGGCGAACATAATATGTTTGGTTGTGCCGAGTTTGTTCAACCGCGAGTCCATGCTGTCACTATAGCCTGTTTCATTTTCGAAATCGCGCAGGAATACTTTGTATTTTATCCCTGTATCGCTAGTGAGGATATGGTCACCATAAATATTGGGCGCCCATTTTATCTTGTATATTGCTTTGTCGGCTTTTTGCTTGCGCTCTTCCATTACCCTTTTCACCATCCCTTCGCGGCTGTATTTTTTATGCTCTACAGGCTCTTTCGGATCAAGGAACTTCAACTCATTTTCAATCTGGAGCAGACATGCGAAGGTATTACGATCCCAGCCAACGCGCTCACCGTCTTGAGATGGGAACACATCCCCGTCAACCAGATGGAGCGAATATTCGCCTTGCCTACCCCCTGACTGCGAATTTACAATCAGCTCGAACTTGACAGCCGATTGCGACAGTACCTGGCAATCATTGTTGTTGAAAATGATTTCGCCAAAAGCAAGCTCCTTTTTATCAGTCAGGTTCTGGAGTTTTGTAAGCTGCTGATTGATTAATAATTTGATATCCATGTTTTTGATAATTAAGGCCCATGCTTTTCAGAAGAGCGGAATAAAGTTTTTTTTACATGGCAGGATTAGCCATTCTGATTTACGTTTTCGGCTTCAAATATACGGCTAGATTTTAATGCTTTTAAATATAGACGGGAATTTTGGACTAATTCATACGAATCAAGAGTTGAAGCTAATTTGCCACGAAAGTGGCTAAATTCAAAACCGTGGATATTAACCTATTGCATGAACAAACGGAAGGTTTCAGACACGAAGTGGTTGAATATTAATAGTCATATTCAGCGCATTTCGGGGCTGTGTTATTGCATTTTTCCATACCTCGGGTTGCAACCACGGTTATTCAAATATAGACCTTTCCGGGCTTTTTGAGATAGTAATGTTGTTTTAACCATAAATGCAGCCAAAGTAGAAATTACTGCCACTACTCATCGTGTAGGGGAATTTCTTTGACAAGGAGAATAAAGAAATGTAAACTTCAATTAACTGCTGAATCACCAATAGTATTATAGAGCGAATCGCGCTCCACAGGGATACGACCAGCTCCTGATATCAATTCTTCAATATCCGATGAAGCCATCACCGGGCTGCTGTCATCGGCGCCTGCCATTGAATAGATACGGGTGGAATCGTTAATAGTCCCATCAAGGTCATCCACACCATAAGCTAATGATAAAGCTGCCACTTCCTTTCCTATCATAGGCCAATAGGCTTTGAGGTGAGGAATATTGTCAAGATAGATACGCGAAACAGCGTAATTGCGGAGATCCTCAACAACAGATGCCTCTTTGACCCATGATAACTCGTTGTTTTTATTCCTGAACTTTAATGGGATAAAGGCATTGAACCCATGAGTTTCGTCCTGGAGCTGGCGAAGCTTTTCCAGATGATCAATCCGGTGGTCGTAATTCTCTACGTGGCCGTAAAGGATTGTTGCATTTGATGGAATTCCCAATTTATGGGAAGCACGATGGATTTCGAGCCATAGTTTTCCGTTTGATTTTGTTCCGCAAATGACTTTGCGAACTGCTTCGTCGAAAATTTCGGCACCACCGCCCGGCAACGAATCAAGGCCATATTCTTTAAGTTTCAAAAGTCCTTCATTCAATGTCATTCCCGATTTCCGGATCATATAATCCAACTCGATAGCTGTAAATGCTTTGATGTGCAAACCCGGTCTGTGCTGTTTTATCGCTTTAATCATTTCACCGTAATAATGAAGATCGCGATCGGGGTGAACACCTCCTACAATATGAACTTCCGTAATATTATCATCTGTTTCGTCAATCCTCCGGAGAATATCTTCCAGCGTTAACTCCCACGAACTACCGCTTTGATGCTGATTGTATGAGCAGAAGGTACAATTATAGATGCAGATATTCGTTGGTTCGATATGGATATTCCTGTTGTAATAGGCAAAGTTGCCATTTTTTTGCTCGCGCACTATGTTAGCAAAGGCTCCCAGCCAGGCGGTTTCTGCTTTTGTATATAATAATATTCCTTCTTCAGGGGTAATCCTCAGGCCTTCTGCAACTTTTCGCGCTACAGCCGCCAGTTCGGGCATTACAATGGTTTCGTCAAATAAGGCATTAGATAAAATTTCCATATAGGGGTATCAGTATTTATCAGAATAATCCTGTAAACAGAAGTCGCTGGTTATTGTTTACTAATAACAACAACTTTTCCGGTAACAGAGCTTTTGGATGTAGAAAAAGTAATAAAGAAGAAATTTCCGGAAAGGTTTGAAAGGTCAAGCTGGAAAATATTTCCAGCTTCTTTCGGCCATAATTTTTCGAAAACGATTTGTCCAAACCGGTTATAAATTCTTACAGGTTTTCCCGTAGCATCATCGTTCCACGAATGGAGATTTACAATACCATCAATACTGGGATTAGGATTAAAATAATAAACAGGGGTAACATTGATGTAATCTTTTTTCAGATTTGTATTGGATTCATTTTCATTGCCAGCGATTAATTGAACATCAAATGTTCCAACTGTGGAATATAATATTCCGGCAGGCGATTGCTGGTCTGAAGTGGCAGGTTCAGCTCCTTCAAAATTCCATTTCCACTTGGATGGGTTCCCTGGTGTTCGATCTAAATAATTCACATAGCTCCCGACAGGTATTACAAGCGGTATTACAGGCTTATCATTAGTATCAGTAGTGAATTCAGCAATAATAGGATACGTCACCGGGATTACCCGGATATAATCTTTTTTCAAAATTGTATCGGCATCATATTCATTTCCAGAAATTAATTGAACATCAAAAGAGCCCGAATATGAATAGAAGATACTATCCGGTGATTTTTGGCCAGAAAAAGCAGGCTGTGCACCTTCGAAACTCCAATTCCAAGTAGTATCATCCCCTGTTGTACGATTAGTGAAATTCACATAACTTCCGAGTGAAATTACGAGATTATCTGCATTGAAATCTGCAACAATACGGTTGGTGTCATATAAACCCCTCACATCAGGAACGCCGGTATTATCCCGATCCAGCCAAGGCCTCAATTGCACGCTGTCGGCGCTGCCATTTGATTCCCAGGAAAAAGCAATTTTTCCATAATAATCTGGATCAAGCAAATTTGTACAACTCGAATTACCTCCGGTGAGGCAACCAAGAATATGCCCGGATTCGTCGAACAAAGGCGATCCTGACGAACCTGGTTCGGTAACACCATTTCCATTTATCGTAGGGATCCACGAAACCAACCAATGCGTTCCGGGAGTGGAACCCCATTGAGTGCTGCTGAGTGTAGCGTTATAAGTCGAAATCTTTTTAATATCACCCTGTGGCTGATGTATGGAAACCCCTGAGTTAGCTGCCCTCCCGGAACGATCCCATCCATTAAAAAAAGGCTTGTAGCTACCTGGGATTTTATGGTTTAGCAAGGCTAGAAAAAAATCGGAACCGGCATCGCTGGAGGCACTTGCTAACTTTGTGGCACCAACCATACTGTACAATGTCGGTTGCACCAAAGGGTTTGAACAACCAGCCGATTCATAGTTGAAATAAAAAATCCATTGCTGGAGGTCTGTTGGTGTGGCAGGGATTCCACCGTAACGCTTAGAGCAATGATCAGCGGTTATAACATATGGAGTAAAATCATTGCGGGTATTATTAATCAGCGAGCCTGTACACCAGAAAGATGATCCGCCAATCTTAACAAGTATTCTTAAGACACCGTGCTTTGCATCCTGCCAGGCAAGACCCTCTTCGCAATTAATGTTAACCTCACATGGATCTGATCCACCAAAATCGCGGGTTGAATTGATAAATGGAATACCTCCGGACCTATAAACAAAGAGTACTTCGTCAATAATAATATCTGGCCTACGGGATTTTGCAGGGCAATAACATTCGATATAAAGCACTTCCCCTGGAATTATTCCTGCTGCAAACAGGCCACCAGCTGGGTTGGAACTATTTGTAAATGCACCAAGAACCTCTGTTTGTAAAGAATCGTATATGTGTACAGTGCAACCTTCGGGCAACGAAAATTTATTAAAATATAATCCTAAACCAACAGCTCCATCTGCATGGATCCGTAACAGCCATAGTTTCCCTCCGGGCACATCCTGCCAGGTTCCATTTATAGAACAGTCAATGTTCACTGGTATTGAAACCCCCATACGGTAAGGATCGTCAACGCTTTGGGAAATCCTGTCTTCCTCCGACAGTTGCCTGATATCAGGCGGACTAAGCTCCAATAATTCACTTTTCGCGAGCAAATCCGGCAATGTTCCACTCACCGGTTTTGAATCAAATGAAGTTTGTCCGGCAACTCTGCAACTAGTTATAAACAGCAGGAAAACCAGGGCAGAATGCAACAATAATCTTTTCTGCATAATAATTAAAAAATAGCCAGAGTATGAATACAAAAGTAGGCAAATCCGGCTAAACAACAGCAAATCTGCCTTTGGAAGAATGAACCAGTGAAATTAATCAACAAAAGGTGTACAAGTCTGATCTGGAATCAGGCCAGCTTTCAGAGCTTCCTGAAAAAGTAGTTTTACGGCCTCCCTGCCGGTATTACCAAGCTGAATTGAATAATTATTAACGTATAATTCAATATGTTTCTTCATCACATCTTTGTCCATTTCCTGAGCATTGATACTCACAAAGTCGCTAGAAGAATCAGGGTTAGCAAAAGCAAATTCGACACTTCTCTTTAATACCCTATCTAATTTATGAATCAGTTCTGATGTAAAATTCCTGCGGGCAACTATGCCACCAAGAGGTATAGGTGCATGTGTTTTGCTTTCCCAGAATTCGCCCAGGTCAGCTACTTTCAGCAATCCTTTTTGCTGATAAGTAAACCTGCTTTCATGGATGATAAGGCCTGCATCGATTTCCCCATCACAAACAGCCTTTTCTATATCTGAGAAAATAATTTCGACTTTATCGGTCAGTTTGGGAGCGGCGAGTGAAAGTAAAAGATTAGCGGTAGTATTTTTTCCCGGAATTCCAATCCGTTTCCCTGCCAGATCTGCCATTGTAAGAGGTATCTTACTTACCAGCAATGGACCTGCATTTGAACCAAGAGCAGCACCACTTTGCAATAAAACATATTGGTTGGCAAGGTGCAGAAAAGCATGAAAACTAAGCTTGGTAATGTCTAATTCGCCGCGGAAAGCTTTCTGGTTCAATTCTTCAACATCAGCAAGCAAATAACTAAACTCCAGCCCTTCTGTATCAATTTTACCATGCACCATAGCATCAAAAATAAATGTGTCGTTGGGGCAAGGTGAGAAGCCGAGGGAGAGAGAGGTCATTTTAGGTTGAAGGGTTGAAGAGTTGATACGTTGATACGTTGAAGGTATTATCCTGATAAGAGTTCTGAGAGTGTCAGGTTAAGGTTGCGGATGGCCAGAGGGATATTCCAGGCTGTGCGGTCGCGGGTTTCTATATAGTTGGAGACAGAGCGCAATTGCAGGCATTTCAGCCCTATACTTTGGCACGCATATAGAAAAGCAGCTCCTTCCATGGTTTCGATGTCGGGTCGCGAATCTTTAAGAAATTTCATGATGCTTTCAGCATGTCCGTGCACTTTGTTCACTGTAACGCCCTTCACCTTCCGCAATGTTCCAAGAGCCGGATGATCGAAAACACCTTTGTTTTCCAATATGCCATTTGTAAATGGGAATTCATCGCGACCAAGCAAATCGAGGTCAATAAGTGAAAGGAAATATTCTCCGTCCTCCGCTCCCATTTCAGGAAAACTATCCTGCGCAACATCAACAACTTCACCGATTGCAATCCGGCGGTCGAAACTTCCACAAATGCCAGCATTTATAGCTACATCGTAGCTTTTAGCAGAAAGTGTTCTACCCAGCCAATATGCCGTGGCTACCATACCCACTCCGGTTAGAAGGACGTCCAATTCCAGGTTTTTTGCAGCATAAGAAGTAATGTGGCCTTCGTGTTTTTTCACAAGCCGCATACCCGAAAACAATGGTTCTATTTCAAATGATGTTGCAGATACCAAAAGTACTTTCATATAAGTAGATTATGAATTTGCGAAGTGTCCGGAATACAATTCAAAATTAACCAAAAAGTCCTTCGGGTAAACGAAGGACTTTTATAAATCGATACTCTGAGAGCAGTTATTTATCGAAGCCCAGCAAAGCTGACATCTTTTTATTTACATCAGTGTTTTCCTGCAAGCCGGAAAACTGCTTCGCTCCGGGTCCAAAGGCAAATAAAGGAACCATAACACCAGTATGATCGCCATATATAAACGATCCTTCAACTTCACCTGTTGCCAGATTGCCGCCAGTTAAGCCCATTCCCCCGGTTTCATGATCAGCTGTAATGATTACCAGTGTTTCTCCGTTTTTTTCTGCAAAATCAAGTACTATTCCCACGGCATTGTCGAAATCCACTGTTTCACTCACCACATAATCCTTGTTTTTATCATGTCCACCCCAATCAATTTGCGAACCTTCAATCATCATGAAAAAACCTGTTTTGTTCCGATTAAGAATTTTAAGAGCGATTGTTGAAGCTTTACTCAACATATCACCTCTGCCTTCCGATTCCTTAGGTAAATGCACTGGGGCGAGCAATGCCGCTAATTTTTGAGTTTTATTAATATCAACGTCATTGAGGTCTCCAGCCACTTTATAGCCATTTTTAGCGAGGCTGTCCAGCAGATTAAGACTATCAGCTCGATGATTAAAATTATTGCGGCCACCGCCAATAAACACATCAATATCAGTATGCAGAAAATCCCTGGCTATGTCATCATATTTATCACGGCTTGGAGTATGAGAGATAAAGGCGGCCGGTGTGGCATGCGTTACAGCACATGTAACCACAAGACCAGTCGCCAGTCCATGCTTTTCAGCTGTTTCCAATATTGTGGGCAATACGTTACCTTCCGGACTTATACTGATGTAACCATTGTTCGTTTTTTGGCCTGTAGCATAAGCAGTAGCGCCGGCACCAGAGTCAGTTATGTAATTATCTGCCGAGTTGGTTTTTACAAACCCTGAATAAGGGCAACGTGCCATGTTGAGTTTGCCTTTCATAGCAGTTAGCGCAGCATAAACCTGTGCAGTTCCCATACCATCACCTATCATAAGGATGATATTTTTAGGTGCTTTGGGTGTTTTCTTCTGTTTATCAGCCGGACCACCTGCAAAAATGGCCTGTGAAAATGCAAACAGAAGGATAAAAATCTTGAAGCGCATTGTATTTCTTACATTTATTTTGCGTTAGGCAGCTCAAGGCCATAGCCTTTTTTCCTGTCTTCAGCTTTAAGCAGGAATGCGAAAACAAGCGCCGTTACGCCAAACATCATAAAGATCAGCATGGGCAACGTGTAGTTGTAAGAAGTTATCGTTTGGCCATTTACAACCGCTGTACTTGTGATACAGTATTTATCGAGTACCCAGCCAATGAGTGCAGGAACGCCCATGAGACCCCAGTTCTGTACCCAGAAAATAAGTGCAAAGGCTGTTCCCAGTTGACGCTCAGGGATAATTTTTGGAACGGAAGGCCACATTGCCGATGGTACCAGCGAAAATCCAATTCCCAGAACAATGACCAAAAAGATTGCAAAGAGATAGCTGTTAAATAAAGGTACAGCGAATAGCGCATGTACAACAATGATAAGGATAGCGCCAATGATCATGATAGTGGCACCTTTTCCCTTTCGGTCGTAAATGCTACCGAAAACAGGTGTGAGCAGGATGGTTCCAAATGGCAAAAGCCCGGGTATGATACCAGCCCAGTATTCGGGTACACCAAATTTATTGATCATCAGATCAGTGGCATATTTGAGGAAAGGGAATACAGCCGAATAAAACAGCACACACAAAATTGCGATATACCACCAACCCCTGTTCTTAATGATTGAAAGGATATCGCGCATATGGAATTCTTCTTCTGCCTCCACTTCGCGGCCTACGTTATCCGCCACAACGGATGCGTCGAGTTTCTTATCCATAAAGGTGTACATGAAGAAAGCGATAAGCCCGATACAGAGCATGATCAGGCAGATGAGCACTGGTGCCGACACATGCCCGAAAGCCAGCGCGATAGGCAGCGATGTGGAAAGTGCAAGCGCTGTCCCAAGCCGGGCTATAGATAGCTGAAGCCCCATGGCCAAAGCCATTTCGTGGCCCTTGAACCATTTTACAATAACTTTAGAAACAGTAATACCCGCAACTTCAACACCAACTCCAAAAATGGCATAACCAAGTGCAGCAACCATTACCTGCGATTTCCAACCAAATAAAATCATTCCATCAAGCGAATGGGTCGAAACAGCCCAATACTTTATGGCAGTACCCGCAACCATGATAGAGGCTGACATTAAACCTGTAAAACGAACCCCCATTTTATCGAGGATGATTCCACCAATAATCAGAAAGAAAAGAAATACATTAAACCAGCCATAAGCACTGGTAAAGAAACCATATTCAGTGCTCGTCCAAGTGAGTTCGTTTTCCAGAAGACCTTTTAGTGGTGCCATTACATCGGCCAGGTAGTAGCCGGCAAACATGGTAAAAGATACTACCAGCAAAGCAGTCCAGCGGGCAGCTTTGGAATCGCGTAAGGTATTTCTGATTGCTTCAGTCATCGTTATAGCGTGTTTTGGTTTAAGATTTAGCGTTCAAAAATACACCTTTATTTTAGAAACTGAACATGGCTATTTTCCCGGTGATAAATCAACGGAGAAATTTCCGGAAGCACTTACCAGCAGTTTTGTTAAAATGGTGTTTACACTTTACAGGCAATCGCAAACCGATCCTTCCCTTTAAAATCCTTACGCAGTTCAGCATCGACAAAACCAGAAGATCCAAGCAGATGGATGATTTCCTGTCCATAATTTTCATTGATCTCCAGATACAATTTGCCATTCTTCACCAACCGCGATGAGGCAAAGTCAGCTATGGCCCTGTAAAAAACCAGCGGATCTTCATCTGGCACATAAAGAGCAGTGGGCGGTTCATGTTCCAGCACATTTGGTTGCATCTGCTCTTTTTCATGCTCACATACATAAGGCGGGTTGCTAACTATCAGATTATAAGATCCGGCATCCGGCCACTCCTTCCAGTGCAGAATATCCGTCTTGAAAAAGTCAATACCTGTTCCTGCCATTTCAGCATTTCTCAGGGCCACCAGCAAGGCTTCTGCGGAAAAATCGCATGCACTTACAACCCATCCAGGCATAGATTTTTTTAATGCAACAGCAATGCAACCCGAACCTGTTCCAATATCCAGCACCTTAAAAGCAACGTCAGCAAGCGAATGACCATAATCCTTCACAATACAATCAACTAATTCTTCAGTTTCGGGCCGTGGAATCAGCACCGAAGGATTTACTTCAAATCTCAGATCAGCAAACCAGGCCGAACCAATCACATATTGTATTGGTACATGAACCTTAAGGGCAGAAATAGCTTCAATCAATTTGCTATACTGCTCCTGCGACAAGTATTCGTTTTTCCTCAATACCATTGAAGCACCGGATATGCCACAGAAATGCTCAAAGAGCATCTTAATCATTTGTCCTGCCTCAGATTCACCATAAACCGGGAGCAACTCCACAGTCAATTGATTCCTTATCTCGATTATTGTATTTGGCATAATTGGTATTTCTTTCCAGCCAGACACTGGAAGGCTATTTGGATCTGGCCGGCTTAATAATCTGCAAATTTCGTATTATTTACCAGTAAACAACCCTCCTGTTTCGCTTTACAATGACCTCTTAAAAATCAACAGTATTCCCAGTGAACCTAACGACACAGGATTTGCTGAAAATTCTTTTATTCAACAGACCTTTTATCCTGTCAAATTTCCTACATTAGCTATCTCAAAAGCAGAGATTTATTCCGATTTTCGGATTCTACATATTTTTCAATTCATACATCAGCCGGAATGAAAATACCAATTGCATTTCTTGTCAACGCTCTTCTGATAACGCATGTATTCTCACAACAAATTACAACCCCACCTGAGAAGAATAACTTTCAGAAAGTCACATCTTATGATGAGTTGACTGCTTTTGTTAAGCAGTTGGACGAAAAACCGGAGCTCCTTAAAGTTGAAATTATTGGTCAATCAGTTCAAGGGAGAAATTTGTACGCGTTAAAGTTTTCCTTATCAGAATTCGGGAAGGATAAGTCAAAAATAAAAGTGTTGATTTTTGCGCAACAGCATGGCAACGAGCAATCGGGGAAAGAAGGCGCATTACTTTTAGCAGATGCTTTGTTAAAACCAGAAAACAAGTATCTTTTAGATAATATCGATTTTGCAATTGTTCCGCAAATGAATCCTGATGGCTCAGA